>DUCL01000201.1:9380-13744 GCA_012959845.1 Candidatus Poseidoniales archaeon | reverse complement strand
GAGGTCAAGGCAGACCCTCCAAAGAACTCAGATTCATCAGCAAGTATGCCGGATGAAAGTTCAACCGAAAACAACTCATTGAGTTTCGCTAATATTTCTACAAATGGGAAAATTGGATACGGCTTAGCCCTCGTTGGATTTATCTTAATGTGGCCTAGTTCCGGGTTCAACCTATTTGGACTCTCAATAGTGCAGGAATTACTAGGTTCCATCCCTCTCTGGATCGTCCCAATATCACTTATTGGTTGCTCATATTATCTCATTTGGGATGCGGTTGGTCGGCAAAAAACAGTAGTACTTTCAATCAGTACTCTATTGATAATTGCGATGCCAGTTCTTGCTGGTTTAGCACTAGGAAGTTCAGTAGTTGGAATTTCAGATTTATCAATAAATGAAGATGACGACAAACTAACTTTCATAGCCAGAGGTTCTTTTTTTGTGAGTTCTGCAACAGCATCAATCAGTGCAGACGGAGTTGAAGTTTGGTCAGAAAGCGGAGAGCTGTCTAACAATATGCATAGATTTGAAGTTAGTTTGTCGGAAATATTTGTTGCAAATGCACAAAATTATGATGGTTCAGATATGACTAATTATGAATTGACAATTACTACTGATAGTGGTAACGCAAATACTATCGTAATCACTCCTGATTTGTTGAATCGTGAACTAAACGATGCTTCAGTTAAGTTCTCTACCGTAACTAAAATTGTTGATGATAATGGTGAATCGAGAACTGTAGTCGAAGGTATTAGGGTGAATCTCGCCCTTGGTTTGATGAATCCAAGCGTTGGCCCAATGAACAATGGTAATAGTTCACTAGGCGTTTACAAGACAATCGCTACTGACTATTCAGTGGATGTCAATGTGAAGTTTGGAGGCAATATTGTTTGGTCTCATAGCACAATTACTGTTGATGGTATTGATGCAACATGGACTAGTCAAGTTAGTGGAGCAGTTAGTGGTCAAACCGTATACTGGCTTGGTCTTTCTGGAACAGTAGAAGATGATGCTGGTTCAGAGTATTTGGAGAGAGACCAGTTTTACGAAGATGATGGATGCTATACATTTGAAGTAACAATTACCAATGATTTGTATTCTTCATCACCTACTACAGTAATCGATGAATATGCTTGGGACCTAAGTTGGGACTCCGATGAAGCGGATTCTGAGAACTCAGTATGCAGTTGATTGTAAGACACTGATGTGGAATTGAACATCAATCCTCATCGCTTTCTGTAGCGATTTCTTCAATGTACTGTTTTTCTTCGACATCATGCTCCGCCTCTCCATCACCAGTATTTCTTGTGTAAAACCATAGGCCAACTAAGATTGCACCTACTACGGTTCCATAAATTAGAAGAGGTGCATCAGCAGCTTCACTCTTGTAAATCCAAGACACCTCTTGAGAACTCGCTCCCTCAGTATTGGTAATATCATCGCTGAAACTTTCAAGAACAATCGGTATTAGTGCTTTGCAAGTAATTATTTTCAAACCATCTTCATAAGAATACCAACTTACAGGAGTTTCACTTTCTTCACCAGGAAGGAGAGTAACAGTAATCGTTGAAGGCGCAGTATCTACATCTTCTCCATCAACATAACAACGAATATTTGCAGTTGCTTCAGCAGTTCCTTTATTGCTGACAGTGAGCATGAATCCGACACTTTCGTTTACATTGGAAATATCCTTCTCCATGTCAATATCATCTATTGAAATGTATGGCAATGATATGTTTATTTCTGCATATGCTGTATGCGGGGCAGCAACAGTTGTACTGAAAACTCCCCATCCTGAAGTTACTGAGAATGTCAATTCACCGCTCTCTATATGCTGCAATCCATCTCCATCCATCCACTCAATAATACGGCTAAACTCACTACTGCCAATAATTACAATACCAGTTTCATTAGTAATGTCATCACGTGAATAATTACCATATCCAATTCCTGTTTGATGGACACTAATCAATTGTCCATTGGTTTGAATAACTCTCTGGGATAATAGACGAATCCAAGAATCAGTATCTCCTCCAGTACCAGAGGTTGAGGTGTAGGTTAATTCTGCTGCATCGTGTGCGACAATATCCTCATCAGTTCTTGAACCAGCAATACTACTGTCGATAATTGTCAACGCCCCTTCAGTTTGAATGTTAACAGGTGCGCTACCGGTTAATTGTGAATTTGTTATTGCACACTGCCCCACACAGTTCAAATCAGCACCATCAAGAGTTGCTGAATCCATTGAAAAACTCCCCAGTACGTCGATGCTAAAAGAAGAAGATAACCAAATCAAACTTGCGCGATCATAACTAATTTCCTGAGGGCTATAAGTCACTACAGTACCACCGCTATGTGCGAATGATACCGACTCAACATGGGTAATAGTGGCATAGAATATGGAAAAGTTAACATAAATATCGTCACCATTTAGTGGCACTGTAATATCGACAAATTCTTGACCTGCTGCATCGGTCGTCATTCCATCAACTGTGATATTGAATTGAGCAGCGGAAGAAATTTGGTGATCAAATTCAATTCTCATCGTTCCCGATTCGGCAACGTCACCAAGATTGAAAAATAGGCTTGTATCATATTGCAGTCTAATCAATGAGTCCAATTCTGCACCACCCAGATTGCCATTCAAATTCAATGTCGCACCCTCTTCAACTGTAATACTAGAACCGCTAATTACAGAAACATTGGAATTTATTGTTAGTGATGAACCGGATTCAATCAAAAGAGTTCCGTTCAGTGTACCATCTTCACCCCATGTTGTTGGTGAGGAAATTGTTTCTTCAGAATTGCCACTAGGTGCAGTTGCTGAAGTAATTGGAATCGCTGAAAAGGTTGCAATCATCAAGAGAATGGTAATCAATAGGGCTCGGCGCATATTCTATTTGAGCAATAGGCCACACATGAAGTCTTTGCCGGTAAGTATTTCTCAGTATGGGACATCTTTCCAGCCAATTTTGTAGCCAATGACATTGAAAGTTCGGTGCAGAATGGGAGTAATAATGACAATTATCACCATTGGAATCAGAAGGTCATTTGCTGAAATTAATGCATCACCTAAAAATAACAATCCAAATGCAAATACCATGATGGCAAATGGCAAAGTATCGAGCAGTGGTGCCTTGGAAGAAACGTCACCTTCTCTTTTCAACCCTCTTCTCCTCTTAAAGAAAGAACCAGTAGAGTCTCCTACGAGGCAACTAAATCCTAGAAATGTACCTAAAATAAATGCGCTTGTGAGATGTGAGCCAGTATCCCACCAATTTCCTTCATAACCGGTAAGTGGATTGATGAATATTGTAGCGCTTGTATCACTCATAGCCGTAGGCTCTCCCATTTGCATTACTATGAGCATTGACATTAATCCTGATGTGAGAGCCCCCCCTATCAGACCATTCCAAGTTTTCCCATCACCTAGAATTCTATTTCCATCTTTCCAATTTCGCCCACCATCGATTGGCCACGGGCCATAACCTGTTTTTGGTAGCCATTTACCCCACATCATTGCAAATGTATTGGCTAAAAACCCTGGAAGGTAGAGCCATAATACCATCAATGCTGCAGAAATCATTCCCAATTCGGTTACAATTACTTCAGCCTGTTGTGATGCGAGTGAAATTAAGGTCATATTTTCGCCAAAGCAGTTAGACCTATGAACAAACCCCCTACTTCTGTTAGTCACCTTTAGTATTTTGACGCGGTTTGCTTATGTGGTGCCGGCATTGACCTCATGATATGGCGGGAAGTGTAGTTCTTGTAGTCGGAAGTGGCGGCAGAGAACATTCAATTTGCAAACAGCTTTCCTCATCTCAATTAGTTGCTGAAATTCACTGTTCGCCAGGGAATGCTGGAACAGTTGGGCTTGCAACAAATCATTCGGTATCGGCCAGCGATGTTGCCGGTTTGGTAGAACTTGCATCAAGTTTGGGTGCAGATTTGGTTGTTGCTGGTCCAGAGGCGCCACTGTGTGATGGCTTAGCAGATGCACTATCCGTAGTTGATATTCCATGTTTTGGGCCTGTTGCTAAACTAGCAAATTTAGAAGGGTCAAAGTTGCATGCAAAACAAGTGATGCGTAGCGCCGGAGTACCAACAGCAGATTTTCACGTACTGGATGAGGATTCGGATATTGATGCTGCATTAGATGACTTTTCAGGAAATCCTTGGGTTGTCAAAAGAGATGTATTAGCAGGAGGAAAGGGCGTTGTAGTCACTTCTGATAGAGCGGAAGCAAAGATGTTTATTGCCGCATCAATAGCATCGGATGGTAAGGTCTTATTGGAGGATTTTCTACCTGGGGAAGAAGCCAGTATGTTGGTGATAATGGACGGCTCTGGCTTCGTAACCTTACC
>DUCL01000201.1:0-9344 GCA_012959845.1 Candidatus Poseidoniales archaeon | reverse complement strand
GGTGACCTAGGCCCGAATACGGGGGGAATGGGCGCATATTGTCCTGCTCCAGTAGTTACTGAATTGGTATATCGAAGAGCAATAGAACGAATTATTGAACCGATGCACAAATTTTTGTCTCGCCAAGAAATACCATACCGAGGTGTTCTTTTCGTGGGCCTGATGATCACAGAATCAGGAGACCCTAATGTCGTTGAATTCAATGTAAGATTTGGCGACCCTGAATGTCAAATTACCTTGCCACTTATTTCATCAGATATTTACTCATTGCTGCATTCTGCTGCAACAGATAAACTATTTGAACACGAGACCACATTCTATGATAAGCAAGCACTAACAGTTGTTCTAGCCGCTGAAGGTTATCCATCTACTCCAATAAAAGGGAGGTTCATCGCTGGTCTGAATAGTGATATAATAAACTCTGTTGAGGGTAATGTGTGGGTCAATTTTGCAGGTGTCGGATTAGATGGAAATGGAAATTATATTTCAACAGGCGGACGGGTGTTATCTTGCTCTGCCATTGCGGATTCATTAGAAGATGCAAAGACTCTTGCATATCGATTAATTTCTCAAATTGAACTTGAAGGTTCACATTACCGGACTGATATCGGTCATAGAGCATTGCAATAATATAGCGCAGTAATTTGTTTTTGGTATTATTTTTCTTGGACAATTTATATGAGTTCGGCGATGGTTTCCATTGCAAAAATCACAACTCCCAAAATGCACCTAAAAGGTGCACTGTTAAGCAGGTCGTTGTTGTGAGTAACCCGTCACTGTTAAGAAGGGCTCTCAAGTGGCGAACTCGCTCCAGTCTTTAGACTGTAAGCAAAACCTATTGAGGGAAACAAAATGGAACAAAAAACAGGTACTTCGCAAGCACCATTTCTATCGTGGCTAATTGGGCCAATAGCAATGTTACTTGCAATCGCTGCCATCAAGATTGTCGGAATCAATTTTGATCTAAATATGAACACCCTTGCACCTATGGCTGTAGTCGTTATTGCCGGTATAGTTGCAACCCTGCCTCGTGTGCTCCGCGAAAATGAAATCCTAACAAACATGAACCTCTCCCTCGCTTCTTTGTTTGTTGCAATATTAGGTGCTGAAATTATCAATTCTTTCACATCACTCGGTGCAGTAAACGCTGGTATTTTCTTCTTGGTAGTCTTTTTCGGACAGATGTTAGAGTCAAAAGGAAGATTTGAAATTTTCACAATGTTGACATTTGCAGCAATTGGCTATCACTTGAGCCTAATTATGGCTGAAGCAACATTCAATTCATTTTCACCAGACCACGTATACACTTACCTTAAGGAAGGGGGCGGAGGAGTCCTAGTCCATAATTTGGAAAGAGGTGCTGGCGCCTATGTATTCTTTTCTTACTTTACAATCTCTATTATCGTTGGAACATTGGCGGCGTCTCTTGTTCGTGGAATACTAACTCCGGCAGGAGAAGAGGGATGGTTCTCATTCCTTGGTTCAAATCAAGGTGGATATCACAAAGGAAATTTACCATTACAAATCGCTCTTGCTGTTTGGGCATTAGCTCACATCGCATCACTTTGGCATTTCAATGCAGGTACTTTGGCTGACCAACTAGGTGTGACCACAGAAGATGGTTACCACGGATACGTTGGATACTGGGCTTCATTCTTGACTGGATTAGTTGCAATGATTGTTGCAGGTATGGTAAGTGAACGTTGGAATACCCGTGCAATGTTATTGGCTTCAATGTGGGCACTATTCCAAGTTTCAAGTTGGAATGAGGCAGGACTTTGGACAAATGCCCAACTTGAAGGCTCTTGGGGAGCGTTAACATGGTTTGGTATTACTTTCTTCATATGCTTTGCAATATACAAAATCTCAACCCATGAGAAGTACGGTGGATGGGCTAACCTCGAAGACCACGAATATTCAGGTGCTCGCCAATTTTGGAATGAACATTGGGCTTCCTTGATGATAGGAATGGCATTCTTCTTTGGATTAATTATTCGTATTCAATGGTATATTATCCCTTCAATGAATTCCAGTGGTACTGAAACATGGGATATGACAGGTGGTTCTGACCCGTGGTACATGAAGAGAGTTGTAGATTATATTCTTGCAAATAATGCACATTTAGTATTTGATGCTGACAGATTTTATCCAGTCGGCGGAATCAACCCACGTCCACCATTATTCACATGGTCTTTGGCTATTGGTGCAATGATTCTAACTCCATTCTTAGGTGAAAATGCATCTGATGCTGTTTGGTGGAGTATGTTGGGATTACCTGCAATTTACGGTGCTCTAACAATTCTTCCAGTTTCTGCAATTGCAAGAGATCACTCTGGTAAAGTTGCAGGAGTGCTCGCTGCATGGCTTATTGCCTTCATGCCTGCTCACTTAACTCATACAACATGGGCTCTTGCAGACCACGATGCGTTCGTATTGTTGTTTATTACAATCGGATTCATGTATTGGCTTAGGGCAGTAAAATATGCCGGAAGCCAACGCCTATCAAAAACAAATTCTGCTAGTATCAGCGGTTTGATAAGTTCAGTTCGTGATGTGATAACTCAACGCCAAACTGCCTTTGCAAATGCTATTCTGGCTGGAGTAGCATTCGGTGTTGTATCATTAGGATGGAAAGGTTTCGTTGTGGGACCTTCGATTCTATTCATAGCTTATGCGGTTCAAGTTGCGTTGAATATGTTCCGTCGTAGAGATTCAACTGCGCTCAATGTATTGTTCCTAACAATGCTAGTAGTTAACCTGATGATGGCACTACCATTCTATGCTCACCCACAATTAGATTTGGTCTTTGATGGCACAGGTCTTCAACCGTTCTTGTTTATTCTCGGATTTACTATCGCAATTTCATATGTGACAATTGGATTTAGAGACAAGCCATGGTTGTTAGTACTCGGAACTCTAACGGTAGGAGGAATTATTTTCTTCGCAATACTATTTGTCCTGAAATTCTTCGAGATATCAAATGCTTGGGATGTTTTATTGACAGGTTCTGGATACTTCGCTAAGACCAAGATTTTTGATACGGTTGCTGAAGCAAATGCTCCACCACGTGGACAATTATTCGCTTCATTCGGTCCGATATTATTCGTAATATCCCTTGCAACAGGTGTCTTGCTGGCATGGGAAGGAATTAGAACTAGAAAGCAGACTTCAATTGTTTTCAGCATTTGGATAATGGCTGCTTGTTTCATGTCTTGGAATGCAGCACGTTTCATGTTCAACGCGACACCTGCAGTTGCAATTCTAGGTGCATCCGGAATGGTTTCACTTTGGAAGTGGTCCAATTGGGAAGGACTAAATCGTTCATGGAGAAAGTTCGGAATTCGTACACCTGCTGACAGAATCACAGGTATGAGGAAAGCAGTTTGGAAAACACCGTCCTTCTCTGCAATCATGTTAGTGATGGTAATGTTGCTTGGTCAACATGCTACATATGGATTAGATGCAGCAATTCCTCGGTCTATGGGGGAACAAGAAATGGATGAGGATATTTACAATTTGATGCCTGATATCCTAAGATGGGACGAATTTGGCTTTTCACTGCTAGATAGCAGCCCATATGGCGGAAACTGGTATCTTGGTTCATTTGGTTCTGGTTTCAATGATGAAGGCTGGAATAGAGCCTATGAGTGGCTAGCAGCCCAAGATACAGATGAGTCATATTCAGAACGACCTGCTTTCGTTTCTTGGTGGGATTATGGTTTCCAGGCACTAAACAATGGTCAGCACCCATCAGTTTCAGATAACTTCCAATCAGGAATTCCTGCAACTGGAAATATGTTGCTTGCAAGAAGCCAAGAGGATTTGGTTTCTATGTTTATTTGGCAACTTGCAGAAGGTGATATTGCATACAACAGTGCAAGAACCAATGATCATCAAATGACTAATTCATTCTCAGGAATAATGAAGAATCACTTGACAACTGATGAATACGAAGAGTTCGTATATATTGAAACAAGTTCCAATCAAGATGGAATGATCAATTATATTGAAGAACATTCCTTCGAAGTCTACAAGACAAACAGAGATGTTGTAATGGCTCGTGGATATCATTCAGGAAGCGACAGCACTTTCTATCGTATCTACGAAGATGGCGAGAGAATGATTTGTACAACCTCCCTATCTAATTCCTGTATTGATGAAGATTGGTCCGATGAATTTGAAGCAAACCGCACTTTCGCTAATAATATTAGAACCGGACAGGACACCGTTTTGAAGACCACCCATTACATTATTGGAGATTATTGGTATACCTCGGATTTAATAGATGAGTTTGATTCTGTTTCAACTCACATTCACAGGAAAAATGCACGTTTGGCATTGACTGTCCAACTATTGGGTAAATCACTAACCTCTGCAGGAATAATTGACTTGTATGACGATATTATCGGTCTAGAAGATTATTATGAAGTTCAAGATTATGATGGTGCACCTGGTGAAACAATATCACGTGACCATGAAATTAGATATTTTGCAGTTGACAACAGACTTTACCCGAGAGCAGGAAGATATACCGCTGACCAAAATTACAACAACCGCCAACCGATGGGTATTTTCGGTGCGCCTTCAATATTGTCTGGACAAGATGTTGGAACATTCATGAGTACAGTTTACGAAACCACTCGCGGTGGTTTCGAACAAGAGATGACAACAGACGAAGTAGATGAAGCAATGTATCAAGATATGTTGAATCAGCAGGCTGGCGCAGATATTGACCTATTATCCATCAGTGATGTAAGAGTTGACCATTCACCTGCATTCTTTGAAACGATGCTGGCGCGTGCCTATATTGGATTTGGAGCAAGCACTTTAGGAATGGATACTGATGATAGTAATCCCCAACCTGCACAGCACTTTGATTTGCAAGGTTCACCCGGAAGTTACTTCCAGCAGTCAGTTCCTCTACCAGGGGCAATGATGAATCACTTTGTTATTTCAAATTGGTATAGTGAAGACCCTGCGGAAGCGGCAGGTCAAGCGAATACCTATGTCAAGATTCTGAAGTATTATTCCGGAGCAGAAATGTCTGGACAAGTCAAGATGAGTGATGACGGACAAGGTCTTCCAAATGTTAGAATCCTCTTAGAAAGAGATGCATTCTCCGGTGAAGGTCCATCTGATTTAGACGAAGATACATTTTGGATTCCAATTGGATATACTGATGCTGATGCAAATGGTGATTGGTCTTATACAGTTCCAGCAGGAAGAATTCGCGCAAGCGCATTTGCTGGTGAATTTGACCCTACTATGGCAGATGCAAGCATTCGCTCTGGTGATTTAGGTCAAAACCTACAAGATTTATTCAACGATAATAATGATGATAGAGAACTTTATGATGTTACTGCAATTCTTGGACAAGTAGCAAACATGAGTTGGCTTGGCGAAGTTGAGATGAATGTTACAGTGGAGCAAGCAGACAGAGAGGTTCCTATTGAAAATACACTTGACATTGAAGTAAAGAGCAGCGGTGTATCTGGTCTGATCACTTGGAGCGGACATGAATCATTCGAAGGTGAAGCTATTGAAGATGCAGATTTCATTCTGCGTAATATTTGGTCGATGACCGATAACTATTCAATTACAACGACAAGTGGTTCATTCACTACCGAAGAATCTAGAATTCTTCAAGGAACAGGCGAGGTAACATTTACTGACGAAGGTACTTTTGATAGTGAAGGAGTTGCATTTGCAGAAGATTTCACTGGAACCTTTACTAGAACTATTGCAGATTCAAGAACTTACTTTGGCAATGGTACATGGAATGGAAATGGATTGATTGAAGCTTCTTGGCTTGAGAATTCTTCTTCGGTCATCGATTGTGATGACGATAACGAAACAGGTTCTATTATGCCTGCTAATGAAACAGTTTGTGTTTCTGATGATACAGGGCAATTGACAGTTTACTTGATTTCTGGAGAAGTATCTGCAATGGGTAGTTTAACTTCACAGGGCACTTCCACAGTTGTAAAGACTCTTGAAGGCGCTACATTTGAAGGAACTGGTTCTTTCGCAGGTATTGGAACAATTAACGGTACAGGATTATTCGTTGGTTCTGGTCACTTCTCCGGACCGATGGTCCAAGCAGGTTCATTTTACCAAACTGGATTAGTCCCTGGTATGTACAATATGATTGCAGTCTTAGATAACGGCAAGGAAGTATTACTTCCAGACCCAGTGGAAGTCGGCATTAACCCATCATACGATTTAGAACTTGATTTACCAGGTTCAATTTTCTTCGATACAATGAAGGGAATGAACGATGTAGTAATTGCTAATCAGACATTTGAGTTGATCGATGCCATCCTATATGCAGATTCATTCGCCGATAACACAGTTTGTGTTTCAAGTGCTGGCTGTATTGAAATAACTACAGATGAAGATGGTAATTTCTCATATGGGCCAATAACTAGCGGCGAATATTTCTATCGCGTTGACCTTGATGATGATGGTTGGTATGAGTTGAATGAAACATTCGTTGTCCGTGGTGACTCTATAAATATTAGTTTAGCCTTTGCAGTACCGACATTTACAGATTTGCAAATCACCCTTGTATCACCAAATGACATCAACGGAGAAGCGCTAACAGATGTGGCAAATAGAACTCTAATATTCTCAAATGACCTAGATGAGATTATGTCTGTTCAAGCAACATCGGATGAAAATGGAACTATTAATGTTGAACTTGGGCAGGGTCCATATACAATTTCAGATGAATCCGACGATGATTATGTATTATTCAATTCATATGATGTAACTCTTGATGATGATGCTTTTGAATTATCATATGCAATTGCAACTTGGGCTAATGGAACTATTAGAGTAGTAAATAGCACAATGGAATACGATATTTGGCTTCAAGATGAAGAGCAGTGGGAAACGAACTCACAGCCTGCTTCAGGCTTGTCGGTCAATTTCACTTCCGGTGATTTACTCTTTACAACTGCAACTGATGTTAATGGAACTTACAGTATTCGTCTTCCAGCAGGACATGAATTCCAAATGACTACAATGGCATTATTCACGGCAATGAGTGCCGGTCAAATTGTAAATACTGTTCCGGAAATGGATGACCTTGAAATATTGTATTTGGCTCCAACTGGATATGTGCATGGTCAAGTATACCTATACGACAACACTACTATTTGGGATTCTTATAACCCTGGTTTCGAAGCGTTAACCGTTACTGTAACTGATTCAAATGGAGTGGAATGGATGACTGAATTGGATAATGAGGGTCAGTTCGGATTGTACGTACAGTCGGGATTGGTAGATATCTCCTTACCGGAAGGTCCTTTGAACAGTGTTGATATTGAAGGATTTAATGTGGTAACCGATATTGAATTATCGATGCTTGAATTAATCGTCAATCCTGATTCACAACTGGTAACATTCCAAGTCTTTATGGATGCAGCCGGTGATGGAGAGATGGAAAATGGAACATTGATATCACCTGATTTCACAATATCATCCGGATATGATATAATTGGCGACATCAATATTACATCTGCGAACTATACCGCTCCAGGAATAGTCGAAATTGAATTACAACCTGGCGCTTACAGCCTAATATTCAATACTACACTAGCCAGTGATGAAAATGCTACCGATTATTCGTTATCGTCTTCTTATTCACCGTTTAGTATAAATGTGGGACTTGAAGCGCTGGATAATCTTTCTATTCCTTTACATAATAAGTATCTTGTTTCTGGAACCCTTAGCGATTCAAATGGAAGCGGAATGTTAGCAACTTTCCAATTATGGAATTCTGATGGCTCAGACTGGATAAACATAGAGTCCGATGAAAACGGAACATTTGCAGAATATGTTGAGGAAGGAGACTGGATCGTTGTAGTTGCATCATTCCTTAATGATAATAATGGAACTGAACAATTGCGCAGTGTTTTGAATGTAAATGCCGAATCAACACGAACAGGACTTGCACTACAGACTAGTGTTTCAGTTGAAGTTTCCTTCACATTGAATGAAGCTGTAACAGAATCTACTTTGGGAGATACTCGGGTGACCTTGGTCAGCCAAGAAGGATTGGGCAATATCACATTGGAAAAGACAGACGTAGATGGTAATTTAACCTTTGATATCTATCCGGGTCAATGGAGTTTATTCCTTAACAAAACAATACCTCAGAAGCAATGGACACTTAACACATCAAGTGACCCATTCAATACAACTGGTTCTAATGGTTCAATGACTCTTGGAATGATATCTGCAGATTTGGTTGTGGAAATTGGCGGAAAGGTCTTTTGGGATTTGAATGAAGATGATGTTCCTAGTTTGTCCGAAGGAGTTCCTGAAGTTAATGTAACAATCATGGGTTCTAATAACACTGCAATCAACCAAACCATCGTGACAGATGAAAATGGTGTTTGGAGTCTGTTCGTGCCACTTAGAGATATTTATTCAGTGTCAATTGACAAGGAAGGATTCGCAAATGTATCATACGATGTCGAAGATACAGGCGGATTCCCAGTATACGATACAATTGCTTCTCATGATATTAAGATGATTGCAGGAAACGTCTCTGTTAGCGGAACAGTTACCGATGTTCAAGGTTCAAGTAGACTTACTGGAGCAACAATTACTCTGTATCCAGCATTGGATATCGAGAGAGATATTATTTCACTCACAGGAACCTTAGACAATGATGTTCTTACTTGGGATGCAGTTATCACACCTGGTGATTGGATCGTAGTAGTTGCAGAAGCAAATGCTGGTGAAAACGGCGGTGGAATTGCAGTTGGATTGTTGGAAGCAAGCGTTGCGAATGGTGGAACAATAGATTTGGAAATGTCTCTAGGTGGTTGGGTTGAATTAACAACTACTTGGGCAGATATTGAGACTTTACCACATCACGCAGGTTCAGATGATTCAGGACATTCTATGATTACTGAATCAGTTGTAGTTGAGGTTAGTATTGGAAACGGAATAGTTTGGGAAATGCCTATCAGTTCAGATGGTACAATGAAAATTCTTCTTCCATCTGGTGATTTTGATATTGACTCCTCTTTCATAACAATTCAACACGATGATGAACTTGAGATGAAGTACAATGCTGGTGTTAACAGCAATATTGATGCAGACCTTCAATCACTAACACTTGAGTATAATAGAAGAATCAATTCCGAAACCAGTGTACAAGTGGTCAATGGTAGCATAACAAATGCAGCAACCATTGATGATGATAACAATAAATTGATGGCTGACGAGTCGTTAGCAGCAATTGAATTCGATGTCCAAGTAAATTATCTTGGTACTGAGACAACAGATGCATTCACCGTCACAGGTCATGTTGATGTTTCTCCAGACCA
>DUCL01000200.1 GCA_012959845.1 Candidatus Poseidoniales archaeon | reverse complement strand
CCGGTAATAGGAATCAATACAGGAACCATTTCGCGAATCGCTTCAGAAAAGAAGATTCCGAAAACCGCTAAACCGAGGAAAATGGTTAGAATTCCACCAGAAGCCGCTAACCCAGCAGGTAACGCAGCCCGCATAGTCTGTTCATTCAATCCACCTGAAGTTTCTTTCTTACGCATTAAGTAAAACGAAACATATCCCGGAAGAAGAGGGAATGAACAAGGCGAGAAGAACGATAACGCACCCGCACCGACGGCCATTAACCAAATTGAACCGGTTTGCAAATTAATAGTATCAGCTAGGCCGGATTTGGCCGAGGAAACAGTATCTTCAACTTCCCGCAAAGGAATCCGATTACTCGATTTTTCATACACTAAGTCGCCAGACGGGTCAATGATGACAACCTTGGGAATCTTGATGCCATTATATGCTTCAAAAGCCTCTTTGTTTACATCTAATGCATGAGTCCAATGATAGCCATTTTCTTCTGAATACGCAAGTAATCCTTCAGGTGTATCTTCTCCAACAGAGAGGGAAATAATTACAACACCAGGGTCATCTTTGTATTTTTCATGTAAGGGTGTTAGCATATCGTCAGCGATATCTTTGCACGGTGAACAAGTGGTTGCCATCAAATCTAAAATGACAACTTTTCCTTGTAGGTCTGATAATTTGAACATCTCACCATCATTTTCTCCACCAACCCATTGGGCTTCAAAGTCAGGGGCTTCTGAACTGCCGCCCATCATTGTGAAACCAAGGATGCTAATGACCAATAACATCACAATTCCGAGAGTGACAATTTGCGGGTTTTCGGATGCCCGCCCTTTGACCATATCCCAGTTAGAATAAAATCCACCATCGTCTATTTCTTCATCCATATAATCACCACCTACTTCAATCGAAGTATGTGCCGGCGTAAGGCATACGCGCCCAAATTGTGAATGCTCCACAAGCGAGAACAATCAAACTGATTGCGCCAATTAGTACGAAATTAATTCCCATTGCTGCTGGGGCAACGATTGAACCACCAGCAAATGCTTGGACTTCGTGAGTATTGTAATTTTGTTTTCCATCAGCAAAAGCAAGTTGGTAAAAGATCGCCTTACCTTCAACAGCAGGAATGGAGCCGATTCCAGTAGCGTCACCATATGCATAACACACGCCTTCTTCATCACATATTTCAGTGCCTTGAATTTCGAGGTTTTGGCTAAACCATTCGCCGGTATAGTTAACACTTTCATAATTATAGAAAACAGAAGCAGTACCAATTCCATCCTCATCATCAAAGAAAGCCATTATGTTTGCATTTCCATCAACAGTTGTTTCCTCAACAAGTACAACCGTCGGTAATTCATTCTCAGCATCATATGCAGTGGAGCGAGGTGTTGCTGAATTAATTGCGCGAATCAATCCTTGCTTAGGATTTGGAGTTGATGATTTAGCCTCATCATTTTGGTCATATACTACAGCAACGACTTCAATATTTCCTGGAACTACCATCGGGTCCATTAGTTGAACGCCTGGGGTTGCGTGGCCACTCGGGTGTTCAATTTCAGAAGGAATTGCCCATTCGGCCATGACTACTGCTTCTTCACCAGCCTCTAAACTACCAGTAGCAGGTTGTCCAGCATTTCCTCGGTACACCATAGGAGTTACTACCATGCCAGCATGCTCGGAAGAGAAAGCGTAAACACTATGCTCAATCATGAATAGTTGAACTTCGTAATCCAAAGTATCTCCATCGATGATGTCTTGCGGAATTCCTGTTGGGTCAGTGAAATCTGGATTGAAACCTTCACCCAAATATGTCAAAGTAGCAGTAACAGTAAATGCGCCTTCACCATTGTAGGTTTGGGTAACATTGAGAGTTGTAGGGGCGACATCACGTTGTCCAGCTTCTTCTACAGAAGCCAAGAGGTCTTGACTTTGGATATATCCACCATCAATTTCACCATCTGGAGTGCCGATTGGGGAATAGTAATTGTATCGATCTTTTGCTTCTTGACTTGCAGTTGGGTCATCACCAGCACCACCATTTGTTTGATGGAATGTAATAACGGTGAATGGTTGTGAATTATCTTCCTTCAATGTTTCATACATACTAACAGTTTGTGGCTCTGAGTTTGCCATACAAGGCGAGCAGGAAAGCGAAGTGAACACTTCAACAACTGGTCGGTGAGTCCACCCATTAGGAAAATCCTTGAGACCAATAGTGCTAATTTCTTCAACAATTCTAGTTGTTTCTTGCATTGGCTCACCACTTGCAGCAAGTGGAGCAGCGACCATTGTCAACAACATCACAGCGACCATACACAGTGCG
>DUCL01000199.1 GCA_012959845.1 Candidatus Poseidoniales archaeon | reverse complement strand
TGAGAGAATCTTTGGTTTATCCTGGCCGTCTTCTCTATCTCAAAGACCATACATTTAGGGCCAAAGGACCAGCGATTGTCGGAATGAGAGTTGTTGCTGGCAGAGTTCATATCGGTCAGAGAATAATGAAATTGGATGGAACCCCTGTGGGGCAAATAAAATCATTGAGGACAAGGGATAGTGAGGATGTCAAACAAGGTGTTGAAGGTGATGAATTGGCTGTTGCTGTACGAGGACCAACCGTTGGAAGGCATATTGAGGAATTGGATGAGTTCTATGTCGATGTCCCTGAATCACACGCTAAACGGCTAAAAAATATTGAATTAGATTCTAAAGAGCAGGAAATTCTTGATGAGTTAATCAAATTACACAGAAAGGAAAACCATTTCTGGGGAAGATAATTCTCATTTTAGAGAAATTGGCCAAGCAATACTCCAATGATTGCTGCTGCAATGATTTTGAGTATTAATCTAGATTTTGAAATAACGATATTGCTTGCTAAGTCAACCCATTGTGCATTGCTATCATGCGAAAATCTTGTATCTACATCTTTCCAGATATCACTTGGAGGTTTACGTCCAAATACTGATTCGTATAATTGCAAAGTTTCAATGTAATGTTGTCTATACTTCATTTCATCTTCCATTCCACCAATTGTAGGACCATGGTGCAAATCTTTACCAAGTAATTTAGGACAAAATCTATTCCAATAATCACTGGTATATGTTAGATGTAAATGCCATGCTTGGTCAACATCTTTTGAGGGAGTGCAGACTTGATTGCCATGGGTGCACAAATAGGCAAATCGCTTGTATTCTTCAACCACATAATCTGCATAACCATGACTCCAGCCATTTTCGTGGGCCAATCTTTGATTGAAGGTTAATTCAATATCCACAGGTCCAAGATGGTAATCCAGTAATTGCCGATGCGTGCCAACAGGTATTATTCCATCAACCGGCGCATCAAGAATCTCAACTTCCATTATCGCACCTTCACTTATTCAGAAATCGCCGCCGCCGCCACAGCCACCGCCGCCGCAACCGCCACCGCCACTACTGCCACCGCCGCCGTCACTACTGCCACCGCCGCCGTCACTACTGTTTCTGCGTTCGTTGTAATCATACATGTTATTTCCATATTCATCAACACCTGAAATTGAAACATCCCACCGGTTGGAAATTATCAATGCTGTAGTCATTCCCATCAGCATCATGCCAGAAGATGACCGTTGGCCGTTAATTTTGCTCCACCCTTTGGTTGCAATACCTTCTGGCATTGGTGGCATTGTTCTATTCACAAGCCATGCCATTGGTAAAAATGGGCCATTTAAATTTTTACGTGACGTAAATGTCATCAGTAAACCTATGCCAAAGACAATGAGACTAATAGCCAAAGCGAATATAAAATCTTCAACAGCAAGTGCGGAGAAAATATCTCTCGGGATTCCGATCACTATTATTATGAATACTATTGGAATCACAAATAGTGATAAAGAATACTGCCCAAAAGAGGAGTATTTAGAAAATGAGTCATATTTCTTTAATTCGGCCAAATCACTATCCACTTCGGCATAGTCTAATGGTAATTCATAGGAAATTCCGAACTCATCAGCCCTAGTATTTATTCCAATATTGGCCTTATCAAATTCTTCTTGTAATTCCTCTAGTGCACGAACCTTCGCTATTGAACCGGTTACATATTTCTTGGCAGTTGACATAGCCTTCTCTAAATCAACCAATTCCTTTCTATAGTCACGTTCTACCAAAACAGTATTTAATTGATCTAGAAACTCCATTTGAAAGGTACCAGATTCTTTTTCTTCCAAGTGTTCTAATACCTTCATCGCTCTTGTCTTAGTAATTTCTCGAGTGATTCTTAGTGAGGCCTTTCTCGCTTCTTTACCATCGTTCTTATGAGGCTTCATTCTCATGTAGGAAAAATATACAAGAGCAATAGATATCATCAATGGAATTAAAATTACCGCTAATGTCGCATAAATGGGGACCATTGGAACATCTTCAATAATATATTCCGCATTGTTAATCGCCAGCCATGTCCCATGTTGCCAATCATCCGCCGCAATATACGGATTCACTTCATTTTCATATACCTCATCAGACCTTTGTTGATTGGGGACTTCATGGTCTGGCATAATGAATCTAAATTTTCTATCTTGTTCTGAAAAGGTAATTAATAGGGCTTTTTCTTCATTTCCTTCCATGTTGTAGTGTTGAAACATTTGTCTTGCATATCCACTATCACCCATGAAATAATCACGACCTTCTTCCACACCATAATCAGCCATCGATTCTATTGTGACTAC
>DUCL01000198.1:13342-13919 GCA_012959845.1 Candidatus Poseidoniales archaeon | reverse complement strand
GAGATTCTTTCGAATATCGATGATAACAATAGACCTAAACTCTTCCTGATGATAGAACATGTTGTCGTTTATGCTAGTCTGAAAATAGCCAAAACAAATGTAACAGAAGAACTATCCCGTTCTTTAGAATGGACATACCGAAAATTAATGAATAATGCAGGTGACAATGTGGATGTACCTACAGGTAAAACTGCTACGCAAGCAAAAATTAATTCAGCCCAACAAAAGAAAGCAACTCTTCACGAGTTATCGGGTTATTGTTTCACTAAACCAAAACTCTTTACTGAAGAAAGATTAATCTTCTTTGTAATAATAGAACTGTCCAAGAAAAGTAATCCATATCTTAAATCCTTACATTCTAGTTTTGGGTTAAAGGGTGCTACGACTAAGCAAAAATACATTATTGGGATTTGTAAACATTTAGGCGGTACGAACTTGGAAGAGTACAACAAGTTTATTTCTAATTTGTAATAGTCTAGCTATTGATTCTTTTGACAACGAATTTGAAAAGAAACTGATTATTCCTCAGAATCACTTTGCTGATTGATGTTGTGCGTAATTGCTAAACAACTGGCTA
>DUCL01000198.1:0-13277 GCA_012959845.1 Candidatus Poseidoniales archaeon | reverse complement strand
GCAATTGTATCCTTACGCGTTGGAATATGTTCTACACTAGCATGAGAAAGATAGTCGGCAGCAAAACCCATTCCTAGGAGAACTACTGGTGCTGTAATCACTCCTCTTTCACCTACAATACTTGCCATTCCATCAACGGCAGCCCCAATGGCAATTGTTCCAATTGCAATTCTTGCAGCGCGCTTAGGTGAACGAGTAACAGCAACAGACACTGCAAAAACCGCACATCCTGCAGCAACAATCTGTGTAACTCTTGTATCTTCAAATGAGCGTGCTATTGATGCGCCTACAGGGAGATTACCTCCTACTATTCCTATCAATCCATTTGCCTCTAGCAATTTTTCAACATCATCAAGAAACTGCAATGCTGCATCAGCATTTTGCCCATCTATCAAAACTGCAATTGCAACACCTGTAGTCACTCCATTACGTTGAAGGCGCGTATCTCCAACAAAGGCTGAACTTTGACTAGCATCCGAAACAGAATCAATAGTAGGTGATTCCAAGCCACTATCTATATTTTGTATTCCCAATATTATTGGAGTTCGCAATAATCCGGTTTCAAAAGAAATAACACTCGGATGACTTCCTAATTGTTTTTGTAAATTGAGAATGTTATTGAGGTCCTCTTCTGAATCACCTTCAACATCAACAACAACCCAAGCAACTGTACTTGAGGCTAACACATACTTCGATTGCAGTTCCACTAAATCATCTAATGCGGGGTCGTTTTCAGGAAGAAATTGTTCAACATCAAATACCTCAACTCCGGGTGGAGAAATTGCTGCAATCGAAGCCAACAATAGTAATGCAACAGGCCAACTCCACGAGAATGCAGGATTTGATTTAACAGGTTCTGGTAACTTAGAATATTTATCAATTTCAGCACGTTTTCTTAAATAAAAGTCTTCTAGCACATAGCGGGTAATTATCCAATCGAGAACTATCCCAATCGCCATTACCAATGCTAGAGAACGTTGCGCTTTTATCGGTGAAAACATGGACAACGAAATTGCTGCAAGTGTAGTGCCTAATGCCATAAGTAACATACTTCGTACTTCCTCTCGTTTCCTTGAGGACTTACAATACCAAAACGCACCATCAACTGCTACTGCTAATATTATCGGTAATGCAATAATGTCAATTATTGAAAAAGTAAAACCGAGTGCTGATAGCAAACCTGCTTCTGCACAAATCACCAATCCGACACCTCCCAGAGTGGCTACTGCAATTTGCAAATCCTTTAGTGCAAACATCATCACAACTGCAAGAATTATTATCGAAGGTAATAGAATGAATTTCAAATCATCTTCTGCTACAGTTTTTGATTTTGCAAATAACATGTTCACTCCTGCTGCAGAAACCTCAAATTCAGTAGAGTCACTAACTTTTTGAGCCCACAAATCAAGAGTTCCCCAGTCAGTATCTGAATCCCCATCCGTAGACTCAAGCCAAACCAACCACAACAATTCATCTGTGTCTGGTGCTTGGTCTGCATTTGCTCCTGAATAGGCAGGACAAGCAATACCGAAATTTGTATCCTTTGGTAACATCAACAATGTCGCTTCAAATGCTTGTTTTTCGGCTTCAGTAGTACCTTCTCCACACCATCCTTCATCGAGTTGAGGCAATAGAACATCATGCCATTCAGTAGCATTTTCTAGTGAACGGTTTCTAGAAGCAAAGGCTTCCGCCCAGATGCCATATGGTGTTTCAACTCTAGAAACAAAAGCATGTTTCTCATCCCATGAAGTATCAGGATTTGAGCCATCCATCAGCTCTTTTTCAAGTTGCATCAATCTTTCTACAAGATCAAAATCTCCAGTTAGTGAGCGGCCATCATCATGCTGAATAGTCAGTATTAACTGTGAGTGACTAGTATTTCCAATAGATTCTTGGCGAATTCTTTTATCCGCTTCATCGTCAAATATCGCTTCAGTACTAAGGACTGGTTCAACAGGAAACGCGACCAATAACCCTGAACAAAATACCAAACTCACTATGAGAGTAAGGCGTAGATTCTCTGGGGTCATGATAATGCCTTGCACTGCACAGCAATCATCTTTGCTTAACTGCAACTCTCAAAGCGCTAATCTAAGTTCAAGACCATTCCTTCCAACTGTCAATAGAAGGATCTTTCCACCACCAAGAACCGCTTCCTTCAGGATATTCAGTGACTTCGTATCCATCACTCATATGTCCTTGATGGCCAGGTGGGGGAGCACGTGGAGGTCCACTTTGCATAGGTGCAGCAGCAGCAACCTCTTTCACTGAAGCAGAGGAATCATATGGGTTGTTTTGTGAATCGAATAGTTCATCCTCCTCTTCATATTTCCAATCATTATCACCAATACTACCGCCTCTTCTAACATATAGTAGAGAAATAATTGCCAAAGCAAAGATTACTCCACCAATTCCTCCAATAGTTAGCATATCCATTCCAAAGAATTCGTCCGAAGATTCACTAGCACTATCACCAACATAATCGGGGCATCCGTTACCCGGTAGGGATTCATTAATTTGGTCAGGGTTCCAGTATTCCCATTCCTCACATGCTGTCATATCTGTGGTACCTTCTCCATCATCTAGTTGTGAATCTGAACAACCTACAGAATTGGTAACTTCGCCAGTCGGTGTATCAGGGCACAAATCAGTTCCATCTTCTACACCATCAGAGTCGGCATCCTCAATCACCTGCGCTTCTTCGCAACCATCAGACTCTACCGTTGTACCTTGTGGAGTGTTAGGGCACAAATCATCACCATCTATTACTCCATCACCATCACTGTCCAAATCTGGTGAAGAACATCCATCTGAGTCTACAGTCGCTCCAATTGGAGTATTTGGACATTGGTCATCTGTATCTGGGATGCCATCATTATCATCATCAGTGTCAAATTCATCAGAAATTCCATCACCATCAGCGTCTGGAGAATCTTCTATGACCGTTCCATCAGATGTTACAGTAATCATAAATTCTGCAGCATTGTACATACCTCCTGATACTCGAATTAGTAATTCACCTTGTGGAAGAATAAATGATGTCTGACCATTTGAATTAGTGTTCAAATTATCTATCGTCACACCATCATTAAGTATCACTACAGAAAGATCGCCTACTGGAGCCCCAGTTTCCTCATCAGTTGCAGTGATTAACAAACTATCTCCGGCTGAAGGATTATCAGGCATAAAGTCAAGTGTTAAATTTTTCATTACCAACGGTTCAGGATTTGCTTCTGCATTCTGAGAACCTATTGCAGATGTTATTGTAGCAGAATTACCTGAACCTTGTTGAACAATTCCAAGAACGGTATAGTTGCTAATTGGTGATGCTAAATACGGTAATTTCAAATCTGCGCTTGAGCCAATGCCCCATGCAATAGAATTTACATCAGCAATGAATTCATCAAACATGTCAAAGATTTCTTCTTCGGTCATTTCTTCTTGACCAGAACAACGCATATTTTCCTCGCTCCAATCAATACGAAGTTCACCTTCTTCTTCGTAAACATTGAATGTAACTTCAGAAGAATAAGCAGTACCAGTAGAAATTGTATAAGTTTCTTCAACATTTGATTCTATATGGAAACCTGCAACAGATCTCTTATCCCAATCTTCAGTTCGCCAATCGTGTACAGTATCAATTTCAGTACCATCTCCTCGTTCAAGGACTGCATTAGATGGGTAAGGAGTTGCCTGAGAAGGATAATACTCACTATTGTGGTGTTCTTGGTAAATTCCAATTCTCACATTGCTGTAATTACCTTCATCATATCTTTCTTCATGCCAAATATCAATTCTTTCACAAATTTGAGTTGATTTTGTTTCTTCAGCAATCCAACCCACTTCTGGCCTTATTCCCTGTTCATAAATCAAAGAAGTAAGAGAAGCAAAATCGAGTGAAGTAAGGTCAAATCCAACACTAGGGGCTGCAATTGCTAAAATCCGCGATGCTTCACCATCAGCATCATCTAATGCGATATTTGTTGTCTGTCCAGGACCAAGAGTTCCCATCAAATCTAATTGTGCAGGATTATTCAAGACAATTCCCATAGTTACTGCTGTTGGCCACATAGATTCTTCATTAGGCATTATTACCACTCCAACCAAAGAGATTGGAGCTTTGAATCTCACCTCTTGACTTCTGCTAGTGTCACCAGATTGGAATTCTAAATCATATCCTTGCATTTCACTAATGTCGCTCCAATCAATATCAGGGAATGGAACATCCATGGCCATTGGTGCAATTCCAAGAGATGCTGTAAACTCGCTTTGTGAAATTCCTGAAGGATTAACTGTAAGAGTTGTTAATCCTGATGAATCTGGCTCAACTGAATATACAGGTAATCCAGCAAATGTCGCAATCTCAGTAAGACCTTCAATAGATATTGAACCATCGGTGATAGCAACGAAATTCACTCCAATCCCAGTCATAACTTCACCAGTAGGAAGAGTGATTTTTGATTGAACGATTGAAACATAAACTCCAGGTAATTGTGGATTTATCGTCAAACTCACTTTACCATCACTATCAGTTACAAGGATTTCCTCTTTGACAACTTCAACTGGTCCACCAGTAATGAAATTGTCAATAATTTCAGGAGTTGGTATTGAAGAATCATCTATTTCCATCCAGCATTCACCAGTTCCAATCCAACTATCATAATACTCATCTCTTTCATTCCAGAATCCTTCATCTGTATTGTATTGGAACTCTTCAACTACTTCGTTACCATTTTCATCCACCCAAGTAGTTCTAATGGCATATTCTCCATCTTCTGCATAATTATGTTCTTCCCAATCGCTATGGTCTTGTCTATCACCTTCAATTATAACTTCAGATTCAGTTCCATCTCCCCAATCAAACTCAACACTTTGTAAATCAGGTTTGTCAAATCGAACTCCCTCATCGCCTTCGAAAGTTCTGTAATGATAGCCTATGTCTACACGTTTACCATAAGAATTACCTTCAGTACGTGCACAACCGAGGCTACCGGGTAGCGGCAATTGTTGCATAAACTCAAATTCAAGACCTTCAACAGTTGTTCCAGAAGTTACTACTTCTACTAATCCTCTTTGAGAAGGGAGATTATTGCTAGCATCCCATAACGAACCCATTCCAGACAATTCAATTTCCTCAAATTCATATGATTGAGGAGATGAGCGCCTATTATCGTCATCACGATATTCTCCAAACTGCATTATTCTCACTGACAAATCGCCATCAAGGTCTTCACCTGTATAGCGGCCTTCTAAAGTATCTGGATAGGTAATTGTGTATTCCATTTCACCTTCAGGTACAAGTGTTCGTATAGCCTCTTCTCCCAATTGAGGAGAAACACGAATCACTGCAATGTCTACATCAGCACCTTGTATTTCTCCTGCTGAATCATATGTTGTTGCATCAATCGTATAGGGGACTCCAGTCAAAGAAGTTTCATCTTGATCAACCAATACTCCAGCCGCAGAAACCATGAAAATTTCATCATTACCCTCATAGACTAACATTACTGCCAACATTGAGGGTCTCAGACTCTCCATTCTTAATTCTGCATTTTCAATATTTTCTCCATCATAATTTTCTAACGGTTGTGAAAAGGACCATTCGGTTTCTTCAATACCTGTAGTAGTCAATATTCCAACATATTTGTGCATGTCATTACTATCGCGCATAAGGTTTGTGTTGACTGTTTCGCCACGCAAATTAGTCATGCTGATAGAGAAACTTTCAGGATAATTTTGATTGTCTCCTCCCCACATTTTCAGTTCTATTCCAATTTCGAGAATATGCGTATCAAACAATGTAGTTCGAACAGGATATAACTCTCTGAAAACAATAGATTCTGATGGCGTTGGTGACTCATCATCTTCCTCCTCTTCTTCATAATCTGGCCAATACATATAGCGGTCTACACCGGATGCATTTTCCATCCAATCTCCGAAAACTTGCATTGCTTCACCGGCTTCGCCCCATACAGGGTATTCCATCGAAGTTACAATATGGCCCAGAATATCTTCCGGCAATGTGTTGAAATCATCAACAGCATCATTGACCCATGATGCACTACTTTGCATCTTAGCAGTCCATGCTTGACCTTCAGTAGTCTGCAAAAGATATTCATATTGCCACATAATTACATCTGGGATTTCATCACCATCAGTATCCTGAATATCTGTTTCTCCATTAAGAACTTCAGCCATCTCAATCCATCTAACTATGAGTTGTTGCAGTGGAGTCATATTTGTAAAATCACCTTCTGCTAATGGGCTAATCCATTCCGTCAGCGCTTCGCCAATATCTTGCGGATGATTAGAAACAGCAAGCAAAGCAATGTTATGCATAATTATCTGCATTGATTCAAACGGCTTCTGATTATTGGCTAAATTTTCTATTGCTTGCTCTAAGGCACTCCACTCTTCACTTCCAAGTAATGAATTGTATGCGGCTTCAAAATCAGTAGTACCCTCAAGACGAGTGAAGTTTTCTATTGGATCGAATGTTTGAATATATTCGAAAACCTCTTCAAAATCATAAAATGTTCTTGGTAATGGGAAATTATTTGCATATAGCAACAGTCCAGTAATAAATGATAAACTAGCATTTACATCTTCAGAATCAAGATACACCATCATCGTTTCAAGGAAATTTGCACCTGCAGACATATTGTATTGATTGTGACCAGCATCAAGCATTGAATCCCATAATTGCTGACTACCGCCAATACCACTACCTTCAGAGGCAGTAGCGACAAAATTTGACCAACCTCCATGAGAAGTTGCTTTTTGTTCAACCTCTTCAAATTCTTCTTTAATCAGTGAAGTAGGATTTGCTGAATCCCATGCGAAATCAATTGCCTGCAATACCTTTTCAGCTTCTGCGCGGAATAATTCGCGCAGTTGTGTGGAATCATCAATTGCCCGAAGGTTACCGTCCTCGGCAATAATGCGAGCCCCATATACACCTCCCATGGAAGAGACTGGCACAGTATAGGTTCCTTGCCAAATCATTGTATTAGCGTCATCCTCGTGTGCTCCAACTGAAGTTAATACAACTCTATCAACGAATGCTCCTGCTCCTGGAAAAGCAGCATTAATCATTGAATCAAGCGGGTCGATATCATACTTTACAATATCAGCACTGACATATGTGTTAGAACTATGACCTCTTGTATAAGCCTGAATATCAACTTCAGAACCAACACTGGCAAATTTAGTAGTTACAAACCCATCTACACTCAATACATTGACTGAACCCGTGACGGTTTCAGAATCATTTGGAGCAACTGAAGTTGCAATAACTGGTTGTAACGACATGCATACAAAAATTGCCACTATTATTAACGCGGAACGCTTCATGTTTACCCCATTCAAATCAACTATGTATTATTTATGGAGACAAAAACTCCAAAACTGGCGAAAACTAGCCTAATTACTAATTAATTGCTATTCCAAGAAGCAGTTCACCCTTGTCATTAGAAAATGAAGCACAACCTGTATTCTCAAAGTCAACTTCACTCCAAATCCCATCACTTGGAGTAAATGAACTGCTTGGCAATCCCAAGGCATCAAGCCAAATACCCATCGGAGCAATTGTAACTCCTCCTTTCTCAACTATTTGCCAAGACTTAGATGCTGTAATTTCTTCATCCAAAACAGGACACCAAATATTTTCTTGAATAGTAACTTCTCCAACATTCAATATACCTCGTAAACCACTAGTCATAACTGGAGTTTCATTAGTGCTTGACACTCCGGTGAAAAGGTCCCATTCAAGTGGAACATTGATTTCAATTGATGGTTCAACTTCAGAAAATGTAGAAGTTAGATTAATCTCTTGGCGGTTAGTCCCGTTGCAATTGAAACTATCTGGCAAACAGCTCCGAACATTCAATGTATTTCCAAGTAATTCCTCAACCGATAACCAAGGACCTGAACGGCTTTCTTCATTTCCATCAATAGAGATAAATGATGCTTGATAGCGATTTTGAGGCATCCATTTTGGAGGATCATGGACAATTATTATCTCCGAATGTGAAGAATATTCTGCTGCATCCCAATCAACTGTCAACCACTCTCTTGAAATCATATCATTTTGGATATATTCGCGTAAATGAGTAATGTTCAATTTACCTTCTACGCGCCCAGTGCCTCCACTTTCTATTGCTTCTAAATCCGTAATATTCACAGTTCCTTGCAGTTGGATTCCCACTGGTTCATTAGTACAAATATTGCAATTATTGCTCAAAACAGTGTGTGAATCCAACTCTAATGTCGCGACTGCACCTTGTTTGAAATCATCAAGTCCAAAAGAATCCATTGCTGAACGTGTAGAAAGAATAATCGAGCCAGAAACATGAGAGATTTCGAGAGGTTCCTCAGACTTAATAGATGGCTCATTACCCAAAGTAAATGTCGACAATATCACAATGATGAGAACAAACAATTCGCTAAGGGTAAACATCTGCACATTAGGTCCTCTCACAACTATCGCAGGTGATAGTAATTCATGGTATTAACTCAACAATCACATTGATGCTGGACAATTATCGTCCAATCTCTACCATTCAATAGACGAACAGTTCATCACTTGAACCTACTAGTAACTAAGAGTGAAATATTAGACTATTAATTTCTTCAATTGTTATACTGCAATACTCACCAGGTTGGAGATTGTACTTTGAAAGGAGCATGTCTTCTGTTGAAAGACGATGCAAATGTTTTACTTCATTGCCAACCGATGTAAACATACGACGGATTTGGCGTTTCTTACCTTCACTAATGGTGACAATAGCGCAGTTATCGTTTTCTAATTCAACTATTGCTGGAAGCGTACGGTATGCTTCAGTTGTACCATGGTCATTGACCACAACTTCAACTCCTGCTCGCAATGAAGCAAGTTGGGAACTACTTACTGCCTCATAACAATCAACTCGGTAAGACTTGTTGACCTTCTTTTCAGGTTTTGTAATACTATTGACTAATTTCCCATCTGATGTTACCAATAAGAAGCCTGTTGTATCCTCATCCAATCTTCCAACTGTTACCAGCGATTCGTAAACCGTAGTAGAGACATTATTGTGAAATAGTTCGTAAACGGATTGTTTATTCAATTCACGTTCATGTGAATTTAAGCGTGAACAAATACATCCAACAGGTTTGTTGAGAAGAAAATAGACATTTGTTTGTGGAAGGAATAGTTCTGTTCCTTGATACATTACGCTACGCTTAGAAGGATTGAACTCGAATGCGATGTTTTTGGTAACTTTACCATTAACGGTGATATCTCCACTCCAAATTGCTTGCTTAACCTCTTCTTTGGAAGAAAATGCCCCACATTTGGAGAGAAATTGATGAAGGCGTAGTTTCACTTCTGCTCCCTCTATCCTCTCCAGTCGACCTTGATAATTAGCAATTACTCTCATGCGGTGGCGTGAATAAACCATTGCAACCCGTTGTATAGTGGCAATTTTTCAATTTAGTATTTAGGCAAAGAGAATTGAGCCGTGTTTGTTCTGGATTGAAATCATGGTTTTGCAAAGGAGCGGAAGATGAGCATAATGACCGATTTTCAATCACTTGGCCTCTCTGAAACTCTGCTAAAAGCAGTTGAAGATGAAGGCTATACAACACCTACTCCAGTTCAAGTACAATCTATTCCACCTTTGTTAGATGGACGCGATGTTTTGGGCGTTGCTCAAACTGGAACAGGAAAAACAGCAGCATTTGCATTACCTGTTCTGCAAATTATGGAGCGCAGAAGAACACAAGGCAAGAGGTATATTCGGGCTCTAATTCTCTCACCTACTCGTGAACTCGCAGCTCAAATTGATGAGCGTTTTGATGCCTACAGCAAGAATATGGATATTCGCCACCGCGTTATTTTCGGAGGCGTAAAGCAAAACCCACAGGTTAGAGACCTAAACAAAGGTCTGGACATTTTGGTTGCAACTCCTGGGCGATTATTGGATTTGATAGGTCAAGGTTTTATTGACCTTTCAAAAGTTGAATTTTTTGTTTTAGATGAAGCGGACAGAATGCTTGATATGGGATTTATTCGTGATATTGAAAAGGTGCTAAAACTTCTTCCTAAAAAGCGTCAAAACTTGTTATTCAGTGCTACTATGCCAAAGTCTATTGCAAAACTTGCAGGTTCATTTCTCAATAATGCAGTGATGGTTGATGTTAGTCCTAAAGAGATGACAGTTGACCGTATTGAACAGAAAATAATGTTTTTGAGAAAAGCGGATAAGCGCCGATTGTTAGTTAAACTGATCAAGGAACAAAAAGTTGAACGGGGAATTGTGTTCACACGAACAAAGCATGGTGCTAACCGTTTGGTTAAGCAACTCGGGCAAAGCAATCTCTCAGCAGCAGCGATTCACGGAAATAAGAGTCAAGGTGCTAGAACAAAAGCATTAGCAGGATTCAAAGATGGCACGATTCCGATTCTAGTGGCAACCGATATCGCTAGTCGCGGAATTGATGTTGAGGGTATTACGCATGTTTTCAATTATGATTTACCTAACGAGCCAGAAAGTTATATCCACCGTATTGGGCGAACTGCTAGAGCAGGTCGCAGTGGAATTGCCTATGCTTTTTGTGACGATACTGAAAGTGGATACCTCGTCGGAATTCAGCAACTGATTGGACAGGAAATTCCAGTTGATAGTCAACATGAGTTCCATTTCATAGGAGCGATTCCCAAGCCGGGCCAAAAACCAGGCAAGGTCAAGGATTCTTCGGGAACTAAAAAGCGTCCAAGAAATAATAACTCCAATAATTCACGTGGTCAAAACCAAAATCGCCCTCGAAGGAATTCAAATAACAATCAAGGGAATAGAGGCGGCAATCGCAGCAATACCACTCGTAACAATAACAACAACAATACCACTCGTAACAATAACAACAGCAATACCATTCGCAACAATAACAACAACAGCAACAATTCAAACCACAGACGCCGTTCTAATAGTTCAAATCGTAACCGTAATGAAAATTGAGTTTGAACAGCAAAAAGAGTTCCCATTCTAACCATTCAAACAGTGGCCCAGAATATTGATAATGCGGGCATATAGGCGAAAACCCTATAAAATGTGGTGTAATTATTACACCGATTGGGAATGAACGAGCGTACGATTATTGGAGGTGGCGGTGGGTTTTGGGGGGACCAGACTATGGCTCCACTCAAATTATTAGAGTCTGCAGAATTAGATTACCTCACAATGGATTATCTTTCCGAGGTTACCATGTCCATTATGCACAAACAATTGAATCGAAACAGCGAAGCAGGTTGGGCTACCGATTTGAAAGACTGGTTAAAAGTAGGCGGGATTGGTCTCCTGCGCTCTAAAAATGTCAAATTAGTCACTAATGCAGGTGGTGCAAATCCGCATTCTTGTGCTTCGATGGTACTTGCTGCCGCCTCAGAAATTGGCTGGAATGATTGCAAAGTAGCCTTGGTTATAGGTGATGACCTCGGTGAGAAGTTAAGTGAAATCGCAGCCTCTGGGGCCCAATTTACTCATATGTATAATCCATCCTTGGGTTCGTTACTCGACCATTCCTCCTCTGTAGTTTCTGCAAATGCATACCTCGGTGCTGGTGCAATTGGTAGGTCTCTTGAACGAGGTGCTGATATTGTTATCACTGGAAGAGTTGCTGATGCTTCGCTTATTGTAGGGTGCATGCTTCATTCAAATGGCTGGGCTAAAAGAGCCGAAGAAGCCAATTTGCCTCTTTGTGGGCCAATCGCCAAATGGGGAGATGGTAATTTGAAAGAATCTCTAGATGTAATTGCAGGATGGACTGTTGCAGGGCATCTAATTGAGTGCGGAGCTCAAGTTAGCGGAGGAAATTCTACTGATTGGGACGATATTGGCCCTTTAACTGATGTGGGTTATCCTATTGCTGAGATATACCCCGATGGTAGATGTATTATCACCAAACCAAATGAAAGCCAAGGTGCTGTAACATCACGTACTGTTGCAGAACAGTTACTATATGAAATTGGAGACCCTTGCGCTTATATCACTCCGGATTGTATTGTTGATTTTAGTCATATTCTGTTAGAAGAAATCGACAAAGATCGTATATTAGTTCATGGTGCAAAAGGGATTGAACAAACTGCAACTATGAAACTTAGTGCTTCTCATAGAGATGGCTGGATGGTGGTTTCTGAATTAGTTGCTCCAGGTCCCAATGCCCGCAAGCGTGCTGAAAACACTGATTTTGTCCTTCGTTCAAGGTTAAAACATCTGAAAGGAATGGAGATTCATAGCGAATATTTAGGCGATGAAGCACTAATCCCACCGGCTCTGCGCTCAAATACAAATAATCCTTCCGAGATTGTAATTAGGTGGGTCGCAACATCGATGGACAAAAGCGAATTAATGGAATTTTCTCGCGCTATCGCCCCGCTTGTTCTTACTGGCCCTGCTGGCATATGCGGATATAGTGCTCGCGCTAGGCCACGCGAAATATTGCGCTTTTTCCCAACTCTCCTCAATAGAAACTTAGTCGAGCCTCAAGTCCATATCAAAATGATGCACAGTTGGAGGCATGATCTTGAATTACGAATGCCTTGGTCAAGTGATTTTCTTTTTATTCCTTTAGAAAACATGGCCCATTCAGAAAAAAATATGCGGCGTTCAAGATTTGCTGAAAAAATTCTTCGACGATTGGATAAAGCAAAGGAGTGTGAATTGATCAATGGATAATATTTCAATTAAATTAAGTGAACTAGTTCACGGTAGGTCGGGTGATAAAGGTGACAAAATAAACATCGCATTAATCTGTCACAAAAGGCAATGGTTGCCATTACTTGAATCAGTAATTACTCCCGAACTATTAGCCAAATGGTTCAAAGGATGGAGTGAAGGACCTTTCGAAGTATTTCCTGTCTGTGGAGTTGGTGCTGTCAACTGTCTAATTCACAATGTGTTACAGGGAGGTGGCACTGTCTCAAAACGGATAGATGCTCAAGGTAAAGCAGTAGGTCAAGTTTTACTAGGCGTTGAGATTGCAATCGATTCTAAATTAGCAAAAAGGGTTGGTTTCGACCCTTCTCTTCTTTGAAACTAGTTCAATAGTGTGAGCGAATCAAGAGGTAGCGAGCAAACCGGCCCGCGCAAAGCCCATCAAACTACCATATTCAGTTGGAAGGGGTTTCAGATGCCTACTACCTAACAAAACGAATGCAAATGGATGGGAGGGATGTTCAGCAATTATGGACTGGATGCATTATATCCTCGCCTAAACCAATCCATTATTTAGTATAA
>DUCL01000197.1:1261-13990 GCA_012959845.1 Candidatus Poseidoniales archaeon | reverse complement strand
AGTACTCCATCCAAATCAGCATCCTTTGGAAGAATCGGACAACCCTGTCCACCATCACCGTTGGCAACTCCTGCAACTTCGGGACAATAATCTCCATCAGTTCCATTTGTTTCATCTCCATAACTATCGCCATCGGAATCAAATGCTTGACTATCATCAAGAGGCCAAAGGTCATTGAGATTTGATACTCCGTCACCATCTACATCAGCACAGCCGTATCTATCAACAAATGATTCACCATATGATGTTGGGCAATCATCGACCAATCCATCACCTGTATCAGTGGTATTGTATCCATCCCTGTCAACGTCATTAGCCCATAATTCTTCTTCGTTTTGGACATAGAATGTATTTCCAATCATCACATTGTTTGATTCATTGCTTTCAGCAATCGCATCATCAACATCTATTGAGAGGCGGCAAGAATAATCACCAGTCGTTAATTCATCAGGTGTATTGAAGAATTCTGAACGCGCATCAAATGCGGTGTTATTGTACTGCCCAGATACAATAACGCTGGAAGTAAACATACGCATTACCTCCTCTCCGGTTTCATTCAGCATATCTAAATGGACAGTAATCGAAACTCCATCCGCAGGCCCTCTCAAATTGGTTAGTTGCCATGAAAATTGAACTTCACTACCACTGGTATGATTTATTGGACAAATAATTGAATCAATAGTAAGGTCTGCGGGAGCAGCCCCTTCGTCGGTGATAGAAATATTGTATAATCCAACATCGCCATTTGAATTAACAATTATTTTGTAAGTATTTTGAACACCTTCGTTTTCTGTATCCATCGTTGTAAAGAGAGTTCCAAATGATGTATTGTCAACCTGTGAAAGAACATTTCCAGAAGAATCTTCAATCCAAGCAACGAATGCAAGATTTGAATCGGCATTGAATGTAACTTCTGTGTTAGCATATTGTGTAACGGTGAAAGAATAAGAATCAGCATCATCCATTCCACTCATACATCCTTGACCGCTCAAGGTTGGGTCATTGCCCAAAATAATGCCAGAAGAAGAAGGTGCATCTTGACCCAAATTCAAATCATTTTGTTGACCACAATTGAACGTGTTCGGGTCAACACCTTCGGTTTCGATAATCAATGTGTATATTCCGACGCCAACGAAAGACTCTACGCTGAGATAGAAAATACCACCACTGCCTGCAAAGTTCGGGTTGCCAATGGTTGTAACTTCTTCATCAATTGTACCGCCCAGGTATGGGCGGTCAAACCAATCGCCTTGGTCATCTCTTAGATATACGTCGAAATCTGTTTCAGGGGCATTTATCATAGTGGCTGATAGATTGAGACCAGATGTGACAGTTATCTTGTACCAGTCTTCATCATCAACTCCCTCTTCAATACAACCTGTTATTGTGATTGAGGCGTCGATTCCTAAATCATATGAAGTTGCAATATCAGCACCAGCATCACTTCCTGTTGCAGCATCATCTTGACTAGGGCAAGTTGTTGCTTTGCTGTCGACTAATACTTCATCTAGTGCAAAATTAAAATTATTATCTTCGCTTTTCTCGGTAATTTGTTCATCATAATCAACATATGCAACGAGCGAATAATTCCCACCTTGTAATCCAGCAGGTATCATGCCTTGAATTTGTACCATTTGTGATTGATTTACATCAATAAAACCAGCGCTGAAGTTGCCGATTTCAATATCGTGGTCGGCGAAGTTATCATCTACTGATAAGAAGACTGAAACAAGTGGTGATAGTGCACCGGAAGTTCCAGTATTATTTACTATTACATCTATAGCAATCGGATTCCCAGCAGCAGCGTTATTCGGTCCAGAAACCATACTAATAGTTAGATCAGGTTGTGGTGAGGAATAGTTGGTCCAAACCTGCATTGTCCAATCAACAGCATCCCCAGAACGAGACATGTTGAGGTAATATATTCCTCCAATGCCATCATAACTAGTTCCCTTAGTCGTCGTTTTTAAGGTGTTATTTCCCCATCCAAAACCACCGTAAACTAGATTATTTCCAAGAGTTAATTCGGCGTCCACCGTTGAACTTTTATGGCGAGTGATTTCAAATTCTATTGTATGATTTGCAGGGACATCAAACGAGAATACATCGTTAGCATCAATGCCGTCAATACAACCCGTATACTGTGAAGTAACATTATTTCCTAACGGTGCAACAACCGAACTTCTATTGTTGGGAGCATCAGCACCAAGTCCAGCATCGTCTAATCCATTTGGATGCCTATCTTCGCATGATTCTCCAATTAACATTGGCACTGCAGAAACATTGTTGTTATTCGTTTCCGTCTTTTCACTAACATTGCCATAACCATCAGCCCATACAATCCAATAATATGTTCCATTGGCGGTATTACTCGGAATCATAACTTGAGAATTCATGTTTCTACTACTGTTTTCAGCGAGATCTGTTTCACTTTGAGATTGTGAAATTAACACATCACCCCAATTGTAAATCTGGTCTGTGGAGAGAATAAATTGGCTTTCAAAGGCACCACTAGAAGTATTCCATTCATTGGAGACTGTGTAATTGACATCAACTGTTTGCCCGGCTTGTCCAGTAGTAGGGGCGACGACATTAGAGATGGTTAAATCCGGCATAGGAGGAGTATCATTGGTCCAAGTACGTAGTGTGTATTGGCCATCTCCAGACCAAACAGTCAATTGAATGTGAAATGAACCTGCAATCCCCGAGAGTGAAGTTCCAATAGTAGTAACCTTCTCTAATGAGCCAACACCAGCCGAACTATCGACAACATTGCCCCCTCCATCAACCAGATCTATGTCAAAATCAGCACCTGCTGGAACTACTAGTTCTACATCAACATCTTTTCCAGAAGTTATTGTTACCTCATACCAATCATCTTGATCATTTGCATCCATACAACCCTGGTTACCGGTTTGACCAGAGTTCGGATTTGTTCCCAAACTGCGCGAAGAATTTGCTGTATTGCCCGCATCACCACTTGCGCCAGCATCACTTTGGACTAGAGGACAAGCGGCTCTTGCGCCAGTATTTGAACTGCTACGAGGGGTAAGTTCATTCAAGGTAGTAGCAACGATTTCGTGTTCAACTATTGTTGCTTTAGATTCCATTTGCTGAAATATATCTTGTTCGTATGTCGGTTGTGAATTTGCTGTTTCAAATGCAGCAATAACAGGTGAAATTGTGGTTGAAATCAATAACAAAGTTGCAACAAGTGTCAAAACGCGCCTATTGTCCATCTAACTTTGCACACCCCGATGGGTTATCAAACCTTCTTTCTCAAGAAACTGAAATAATAAGCAATTTTTCGCATCAAAACAAAATTGTTTTGAACTAATTATTAGTTATTAGGAGTCGGAGCAAAACTCAAGCATGGTGGCGAAACAACATAATAGAATGTTATTTATTTAAAGACTATGCAAAAAATATCTGCTACCATTTTTTGCCTCATTTTTCTTCAATCTTTTTCTACAATGGCGGGTTTTGATGCTTCATCCAACCTTTCACAAAGCGAACACATTTCCCAATCCAACCATAATACTTCAGAATATTTCAACAATTCAATGGAAGCTTCATCAAATAGTTCATGGCTAAACCTTGGCATTCCAAATAACATAATATTGCCAATATTATCGCCACAGCAACCGGTATTATGGGACTTTGAAGATGGGTTTGACGACCAATCAAACGGAGCACCTTTGAATTGGAATTGCCAAAACGATGCATTAGAATCGAATGGTTTTGCTTCTTTCGGCAGCACCCAGCAATCAACAAATCTCCATTCTTGCCAAATGGATTTTGCTTCAGGAACCTTACTGAATAATCAAGGGACTTATCATTTTGATGTTTGGATGGAAGAGGTGGTAACCGCAACTTCTAGGGGTGTGAAAATATTCGGTATTTACAATGGTGAACCATTCCAATTTATAATCTCAAAAAATCCAAACGGGACATTGCATTCCCATGTGCCGCTTCATGATACAAATATAATAATCGATTGCCCTTTTGGTGTAATTGATATTCCTCAACCAAGTGCAACTCAAGATTTTCATGATTGGAGGATTTTTGTTGATCATTCCACCCGTAAGTTTTCTTTAGTCCAAGACGGCATTCTTAGATGCAAATTGGATTTCACCGCAATTGCTCATCCTACAGATGATGCGATAGACCTTGCTGCAAGAGGCTTTAGTGGCGATAATACTATTTCGCATTATGATCATGTAGGTTATGCCCCAGGTTTTCAATCATTTCATAATGTAGCCGATTATACATCACAAATAAAAAACTCAAACGATCAACAAGGGAATCAACATGATTATTCTAATTTAACAATTGACTGGTATTTCCCAGGAGTTGGCAATCATTCAGATATTGAGAAAGGAGTAGAAGTCGAATTAATCAGTGCTATTACAGGCAATGTGATCTATAATTATTCAGAGGATGAGATTAAGTTGGCAAAGAAGGACCGAGACACAAGTGTTTTCAATTTATCATCCATGGACTCTTCTGAAGAATTTAGAGTAAAGGTCAAGTGGTTGGAAAATCCAATGGTTGATTGGATTGGTATAGATTCGATTGAAGTTGGTATCGGGCAAGAGATTAACCCCGATTTAGCCATAGATGAAATTCTGTTCGACCAACAAAAAATAAGATATTCTGGTGAAAATGTAACCATTGCAATAAATTATTCAAACATAGGTACTAAGGTAACAGAAGGTGTAGAACATGGCCTTTATCTGGACGGACTTCTTATTGATTCACGATTTGATTTACTCGAAAACTTCACAAATTCAACTTGGCATATTTCACTTGCAAACCTTGGCAGCGGTTCACATAAAGTGGAAGTTCGATTAGACCATGGCGATACATTAGAAGAATTGAATGAAGAAAATAATCAAGCAAATATTTCATTGCTAATACACCCACAAAATTCACCAACAATTGTTTCTGGGTTGGAATTTGAAATCGGAATTTCTCAGCAATTAAATTTGCATTTCTTAGCGCAAGTTGAACAATTGGATGTGATGAAATTATATGCTGATTGGGGCGATGGAACAATTAATGAAATCAATGCACCAACAATGTTTGCAAGTCATTATTTCCAAGACTATGGCCAATACAATTTATCATTTTATGCAGATTTAGAGGGCGGCATTACCTCTAATAATACCACCTTTGTAGTACATGTGGTAAATGAGGCGCCAAATGCGGTATTGCGCTATAATGGGACTAATTCAACCACTGGTGAAAGTGTAATCTTTTCCTGCTTGGATAGCAATGACTGGCACGCCGATGAATTGATTTGCCAGTGGTATGTAAACGGTGAACTTTACTCATCTGATTCAATATTCATTTTTTCCTTTTCACAAAGCGGTGAACACCTAGTAAAATTGGTTGTATCCGATCAATTTTTGGCATCTGACAAGATATTAATCGGATGGCAAGTCAACGATTCGGAATATATTGGTCATATAATAGAACTCACCTATGACCTTCAACTTTATGAAAATCCTGGAGCGGCGATATACAAAATACATTGGCGCCAAGGTACTTCAGATGAAGTGAAGAATTTAGCCTATGCTACCAATAATAATCAAATGATTTATGATAGTATATTTTACGATTTGGAGGAAGGAAATTACCCTGGCATCCATAGTAAAGTAATCCAGGTGAACTATTATAATGATACTTATCCAACTGAATCGTTCAATATCAGCTATGAAATCGAAAATCTCAAACCATCATTTGAATCAACATTGGCAAAAACTGAGTTCGTTGAAGGAGAATATTTGGGAAATGATCTTTTTTCATATGATTATTATCTTCCTTGGGACAATAGTGAGGCCACATTTACATTGATGGATAATGGGGTTGAAATATTAAATTCCACCGGAGTGCCGCTAACTCATGACTTGAGGCAATATTTCTATGCTAGGGAATCGGGACCACATATTTTTGAAATTATAGTTACCGATACAGGGGGATTATCACATTCAGTAGTACATGAATATAATGTCTCCAATGTACCGCCAACAGCAAATATTAGTTGCGAATGGTTTGATGAGGATTTGAATAAATTCGTTTGCTATGCCAATGTCGTCGATTCAGAAATGGATTTAAATTTGATGAGCATCAATTGGTACTTGGATGGCGTGATAAATAGTGGTCACGGCAGTTCTCTAATCTTTGAACCATCCCGTTTATCGCATACAATAGCGGTAGAAGTAACCGAGCCAGAAGGCGGTCAAGCATTTTCAGAAGTAGAGTATGAATTTGATATAAGTGTGCTCAAATGGGGTGCTGATGATTCAAAGGTCAGCGATTTTATTTTTTATGGAGCATTTGCAATCATTCTTCTCGTTCTTGTAATAACAATAATATTAGTTCGCAATAGCGATAATAAAATTACCAATGACCTCAATAAACAAGATGAAATGTGGCAACAAGTAGAGCCGGAATTCAATCAGGAAGACCACAATTCGGTCTTCAATCTTGAGGAGTTGGAGCCGCAGAATTGACCGCGTCGGAAACACCGTCTTCATAGCGGCCGAAATTCGCTAAGAACATATTCGCTAACTTATCCGCCGTTGCATCAAAATCATCCTTATCAGTCCAAGTATTACGCGGTTGAAGGATTTCTTCAGGAACGCCAGGGCAAGTGGTTGGAACTTCAAATCCGAAGCGAGAATCAACTACATATGCAACATCATCTAATTCTCCATCCAATGCAGCGTTGAGCATTGCTCTAGTGTAACGAATCTTCATCCTCTTTCCTACACCATATGCACCACCGGACCAACCGGTATTGATAAGCCATGCATTAGCTCCATGTTCAGCCATCTTCAATGATAATAAATCAGCATATACACCTGGGTGCATAGGCATGAATGGTTCTCCGAAACAAGCGGAGAATGTTGCTTGCGGTTCCTTAACGCCAATCTCTGTTCCAGCAACTTTTGCTGTATATCCTGAGATGAAATGGTATGCTGCTTGGGATGGCGAGAGACGAGAGATAGGCGGCAATACTCCGAATGCATCACAGGTTAGGAAAATAACATTTTGTGGATGGCCACCCTTTGAATCCATTGTCCTATTTTCAATAAATTCAATTGGATAAGAGCCGCGTGTGTTCTGAGTCTTGGAAGTGTCAGTGAAATCAGGAACTCCTTCTTCATCCAAAACAACATTTTCTAATACACTACCAAATTTGCGAGTTGTTGCAAATATTGCTGGCTCATCTTCATCAGATAAATCGATTAGTTTAGCATAACAGCCACCTTCAAAATTGAAAACACCATTACTGCCCCATCCATGTTCATCATCACCAATAAGTGCGCGCTTAGGGTCTGCGGATAGAGTTGTTTTTCCAGTACCTGAAAGTCCAAAGAAAATAGCGGTATTCTCGCCTGTTGTATTCGCAGAGCAGTGCATAGGCAGGATGCCTTTCTTTGGTAGAATGAGATTCATTACTGAGAAAATAGATTTCTTGACCTCGCCAGCATATCGTGTTCCGCCGATGATGACTTCCTTTGCGGCATAATTGACGATTACAAAACATTGTGAATTCAAACCATCTTTTTCTGCATCGGCTTCAAAATGAGGTGCATGGAAGACAGTGAACTTTGGTTGATGATTCTCAAGTTGTTCCTCGCTTGGACGGATGAACATATTACGTGCAAATGCATTATGCCATGCTGTTTGATTGATTACTCGGATTGGTAAAGCCTCTGAAAAGTCGGCGCCACAATATAGATCTTGAACAAAAAGCCCCTCTTGTGCAGATAAATATTCAATCACCTTTGCACGCATTCTTTGGAATGTATCCTCATCGCATGAAATATTGACATCTCCCCAGTTTACATCATTGCAAGTAGAAGGTTCATCGACAATGAATTTGTCATTCGGAGAACGCCCTGTTCTCTCTCCTGTTTCGGTAACTAATGCCTTGTGAGCGCTGTAAACACCTTCTCCGCGTTGATGTGCAATTTCAATTAGAGCCTTTGCTTCAAGGTTCCAGTGAACTAATCCGGAGGGGCTAATCCCGTTTTGCGAGAGGTCTCCCGAGGGAGTCCCGATGGTGCCTGCCATGAGCAGGCCTTCTGCCGACCCTCTTTGTCCCTTTTGGTCGCAATCATGTTCAAAATCGCTGCAAAAAGACCTCTCAATCATTTTCAAAGCAGTATTTCACGTCATCCAAGTAGTGAGGAATGAAGCGGAAGTAATGTTACAATAATCTCACAAGAGTTGAAGGGGGGAATCCGTTCATGGCTATGCCATGAGTGAAGAGGGAGAGGGTGAAAAAGCCGCCCCGCCTCGTCAGTCCGATCCAAATGACCTACTTCGAAAGAAGAATTTTGACCGCGCTAAGGGATTAGACATCTCATCGTTTATGGTTTCCAATGATGAGCCGGAAGCACCTTCTCAAGCCGAAGTAATTCCACAGCCCAAAGAAGATGTGGAGCAAGATATTGCGGTTGGACAAATGACTGAGATTTTCAGTCGCGGCGATGCCCCTAGCAACCAGCCAGGCGCAATCCAACGCGATGGGACAGTTTCTAGTCCCAACGAACTTGATACTGTAACAGATATTGCAGTACACGGTGAAAAGCAACTCAGTAAAGGTATGATGGTTGCAATGATTGTCATTTGGACGATGATAGGGGCGTTAATAGGGACCAATCCAGAGATCCCCCCACTTCTAAGTTTATTCGGACTCGTATCGATGGCGATATTCGGATTATTTTGCGGTGAAAATTGGATTCCAAAAAATCACATGAGATTACTCGGTGTTACATGGGTTATCATTTCAATGAAATTATTGTACGGATTGATGCTCGATATTTGGCACTGGGGTTGGTTTGATTCATCTCCAATCGGCTCATCTCAAACATTAGGAATTGCCCTATTGACATTGGTTGGATTCAATATCGCAATTGCGCAACGTCATAATGAAGATGCAATCGCCGCCCAAGCAACAATTGTATTGATGGTGGTTGGAAGTGCAACAGGAGCGATTTATGGTGAAGTGGGAATTGCCGCAATGATCGGTTTGGGAACATTGATTTTCCATGGTCTTGCGATATTAAGAAATTCTGGTAATTTAGCATCATTAGGAATTGCAGTATCCTATTTGTGGATTGGTGTCCATGCGATTTCAAGTGGTTGGAATCTATTTGGATTAGAAATATTGTCATTTGATGATGATTTACTTCTATTCCTGCTAATGGCTGGAGTCACTGGAACCAATGCAGCCATGGCAGCACATTTCGTAAAAGCAGATAATTGGTTTTCAGATGGCTTGAATGCACTTGGATTAGGTAAACCGGGACTATGGGCGGTATCGGTTAGTTTGGGGATGTTTGGGGCTTTATTGGCTATTGCTGCACATCGATTAGAAACCGGTTATGCTATCGCACAATTGGTCTTGCTAATTACCGCTTTTACAGCATCCTATCTGGTGGTCAGAGGAGTTGAATGGTCACAAATTGTGCCCTATGTAATATTGCCAGCGCCATTGCTTCTCGGCATGTTAGTACTACTCACTTCTGACACCTTTTCAATCGAATTACCTTGGGGATTACAATCATATACACTTTATGCAGTTTTCACTTCAATATTGACAAGTACAGTTCTATTGAGAAATCAAACCGTAGTGTCAGACCACGTATTATGGATGGGTGGGCTTGCTATTATCATTCTTCTAACTCTGTTAATTCCAGCAAATGATTCTGGAACTGGTGCTCGAACATTATTGATATCACAAGGATTTGTTTGGGGTGGACTCGCATTTTTAGCCCTGCGTAGGGATTCACCTTCAATCGCAGGAGTTGCAGTATTAGCGCCTTGGGCTTGGTTATTGATATTCGCTACCAATGCTGAAAGTCGTTTGATATCTTCTGATTTTATTCCAATTAGTATTGAACAATGGGATTTAGCAATTTGGCTAGGAGTTCTTGTTATTCAGCAAGTTTCTGTTAATGTAAAACAGGGTGGTGTTGGAATAAATCTCGCAGCGCGCCTACTTGGTTTATCGGAAATTGGCGCTAGAATGAGAGATTCAGGATTGCTAAAATTATGGAATATGAGTTTTATCATTAGCGTATTCACAGTGTGGGCAATCGCTCGTCCCGGTGCATTACCTGCATTCGGAATGTTGTGGACATTGGGTGCTCTATTAATCTCACATTCATACATGGTATTAATTGGCAAGCATGATGGAAAACCTCGTACTTTGATGACCATATGGGGAGTTTTTGCAATAATTCTCTCATACTCATTTGGATTTGGAGGAATATTTGCAACCTTCCTCGTAATCGCAAGTTTACTACTTCTTCTTCATGGAGATAATATGCGTAAAGACGAAGTCCATTTAGCAGAAATTGAAGCGGCTGAGGCGTTACCAGGACAATTGCTTTCTTTGATGATGGGACTTCTTGCAGGACTATTCATTGTAATTGCTCTAAAGCCTCTTAATCAACAAGATCTATCTGGAATAGAGATGTTACCAGATGCAACAAGTAATCTCTTGATATTAGTATTTGTTTCATATGTTGGCTTGGTACTATACTTGCGAAGAGCAGCAAAGGTTGAGAAGATGTTACCGCCAGCAATAGCAGCAATTTCCTTAATCGTAATGATGGGGCTTGCTGGAAGAGCGGAAGGGGTCGCAATAGTCGATATTCTAACACTTGTAGCCTTCATGGGTTCTGGCGCATATTTGGCATTCCAAGGAGAGGTTCGTTCAGGTTTGCAAGCGCTTGCAAGAAAAGAAGACAGAATTGCAGAAATTGAGCGAAAACAACAACTTATGCAAGAGTTATTGCAAACATCAGAGCAAACACAAGCAGATTCCAGCAGCAACAATCAGTTAGATAATAAGTCCAATTTGCGAATGATTGATACTCAAATGTTAGAGTTAATAGAAAAACAGCGCAAGCGTTCAAAGCGTTCAGGGTCTATCGGAAAATATGATTTAGAAATTGGAGATATCCATCATCGGCCAACAGTTGTAATGACTTTCTTAGCGGTTACAATATTGGTATCAACATGGTTTTCATTTACTACTGCAGGAGGTTTCCTCGCCTTAGGATTCAGTGTAGCAGTATCAATTCTATTCATCACATTATCACGTCTAAGAGCAAATCAAATCGGTTTGCGCCTTCCCGATATTATGGGGATTGAATTACCTGTAGCTATCTCAATGGTCGGTTTAGTGTTAGTTCATATTGCAGGAAGAGTATCTCAATCGGTAGTAACTCTTGAGGAAACCTATCACCTATTACTATTATTTTCTGGGCTAGCGGTACTCGCTGGAGTAGGCTTAATGGGAAGAAACGACCTTGGAATACGTATTCCAAATGCTTTGGAGGGCGTGATTTACTTATTTGCTTTGGACAGAATATTGGCATTATTAGTCGGTGGAGAGGTTCCTATTCCACTACAAACAGATCCATTTGCTTATTCGCAATTCATGTCTTGGACTCTTCCACTATTGGTTATGGAAGTTTTAATCCTGATAGCAGTATTATTGTTTGATTGGGTAGAAGCACAACGTCTATCGCGTCAACTTCCAGACCACAGAGGTGCAGCAGGACGCAGTGCTTGGGTAATGATGGCCTCATTACTATCATTTGGACCAGCAGGAATTATTGCTGCGGTATTAACAATTCGCAGAGGAGTGAATTGGACTCAACCAGCCGCAGTGTTAACCGCGTGGTTGGTTGCCCCATTGATGGTTTTCGCCACCTTGTTTTGGCTACCAGATTTACTATCCATATCAACCCAATTTGTTTTGTCAGAAATCGTATTAACATTTGGAATTATTTCAGTTATTTTCTCAGCATGGACGGTAATTTCTCGCAAAGGACTTTGGCTTACATCGGGACTTTGGGCCAGTCACATGCTAATATTACCGGCAGTATTTGCAATGAGTAATTTACTATTCGTCATCATTGCAGCATTCGCTCTCAGCGCCACCGCGTGGGTTAGCGGCATCCTAACATTGCGTAAAGGCTGGAGAATTATCGGAGCATCCGATTTACTTCTTGGATTATTGTTCGGAGGAATATTCTTCATTTCCGGTGCCGGCATCGGTGCGATTCTCATCGTCCTATTTGGTTCAGCAGTATTGCTTGGAACCATTACATACCTAACTCAAACTTACGAAGGCCATTTGTCTGAAGATTGATTTCACAAGCACATCTTGTTTGAAAGAAGAGATGATATTTCACCAAGAATATTTTCCATCCCCGAATTATCCAAACCAATTCCCAATCTCAGTGAAACATTAATTTTCGCTTGAGTCCCAGAATTACGAATTCCAAGAGAAAGTGGGCAATCGTCCAATAACGCTTCAATTAACATTAGATTCTCTTCACCATCCAAACCATGTCGATTCCAATGAGTTATTTCTCCGAGTTTATTCAACCCAGTAAATGCAACATTTGCAACATCATCAGATAATTGATTTCTGCCATCCCATAGGGTTCTGTCTACATTTGAAACTGAGACACGCTTTTTCCAACCTCTAATCATCTCTGTATTTCCGATACAAGATTTAGCCAACAAATAGGAAACAAGTGTTGCAGCACCATCTCCTACCAAAGACCAGTGATCTTCTAATTGAGGATGACGACTTGGTAAGACGACGTGCCCTGAATCCTCCACACCGAATAGTTTCGGCATCTCTTTGCCAACCAATTCTCTCTTACACAATTCAACACTAAGCCA
>DUCL01000197.1:0-1251 GCA_012959845.1 Candidatus Poseidoniales archaeon | reverse complement strand
CCGACAGCGGTTTCACTGGTGATTATTTCCAATCCGCTACATGGATTACTCAATAAGGCCAAATCGGATTCAATACTTGCAGCCAAATGCCATTGGCTATTAGGACTATTTTTTGCAGCAGCCTTTAGCAGTAAATCTGCGATAGCATCCCCGTCTACAACTTTGTAGCCAGTTTCTGTTGCTTCTATTATCAAGCATCTATCTCCATCTCCATCCAATGCTGCACCTACTACTGTTCCCGCGGAAGCAGGTTGGACATTCCTTAGCAACAAATGAGATTCATTCATCGCTTCTTCAATTGTCCAAGTATCGGTAGGCGATAATTCACCAGCACCACAATCTTGATTCATTGCCTTTGCATTTTGACTAACTTCTTCACTACTGATACCACATTCACTTAACCACTGAGCAAGCCAAGTGGATGGTGCGCCCTTTGAACAATCCAAAATTAGAGGATTAGCAATATTTGCATGAGAGAATGACTGTCCAAAGTCCTTCCACATTTTCATTCGTTGAGAAAGCCATTGTGAATGTTGCTTTTGAGCCCGATTGTCTTCAGCACTTAGATCAACATCTGCCTTAGAAAAATTATCGCGGTCAATATCGTCAATTTCTCTTTCCTCTTGCGCTAACGCTTCAGCGATTAGCGAGATTTCATCTTCTAGTTGAGGACTTGATTTGTATCCTCGACTATCAAAAACCTTGACTCCTGAATCGGATACCGGATTGTGAGATGCAGTAATCATACAACCAAGCCTTGCACTATTTTGCAGAATTGAATAATGTAATAGTGGGGTTGAACAAATGCCGATATGGATAACCGAACAACCAGCAAGACGCAGACCAAGGGTCAAACTTGCTACCAACTCTTCGTTACATGGGCGCTGGTCCCAACCAATTACTACAGATGCCCCTTCACCAGGCATAGTGTCACTAACTCTTGCTAAAGACTCTCCAACCAATCGCATCAAGGTAGAACAAATTACTCTCTCATGATGTAGGGCTTCAATAGCAAGTAGTTCCGATGAGTTTGCAGCGACAAACTTTCCACGGATACCATCAGTTCCGAATAATCGCCTGACTTGTGTCATATACTCACCAACATTAATCATTGATTTAGGAATGCTTTGAAGATTGGTGAATTCCACTGATTGTAGAATTTGGAGAAACCATACTATTTGGTCCAAGCACAACACCTGGATTGGTTACACTATTGCACCCCAGTTGACAACCCTCTCCCAGAATAGCACC
>DUCL01000196.1:5317-14014 GCA_012959845.1 Candidatus Poseidoniales archaeon | reverse complement strand
TTACAGGCCAATCGATAGAAGGCAATATCTGGCAAGGAGAAGACAATGCTGATAATGGGGTTTTGTATTATTATGTAGAGGTCTTAGAACCACTGTCTGATTTGAGAATAAAAACATACGGCGGACGCGGCAATGCGGATTTAGCAATCTCTTATGGAGGACCTCCAGATCCATTTGACCAATTTATTGACTTTGATTTCATACAGTCCGGAAATAGTGCTAATGGAAGACAATCGGGGCAACCTGATGATGACTCAAATGACCAATCATCTAGCAAAGAAGACTGGTCAATGACTCAAGGAAATGATGAGGAAGTTCATCTGTATAATGTAGATGTGGGAACATATTATGTTATTGCATATACATATTTTAGAACCAATGATTTTACAATTATTGCAGATTTCACTTATCCTCCAGAGAACATTGACTCAGATGATGCGATTGAATTATTCCCTGGTGTAGAGTATGGTCCAATGAGTGGTTATGATGGTCTAGACCAATTCTTCAAAATTGATGTGCCTGCAGGTACTGAGAGGTTGGAAGTTGATTTATTTGATGGTGTTGGAGAGGCAGAATTGTTCATGAGACACGAAAGTGCACCGACTCCTACTACATTTGATATTAATTCAAACGCACCTGGGGCTGGTGATAAGATTGGCTTTAACGACCCAACACCTGGTGTTTGGTATATTTTATTAGATTCAGAATATGTTTTCAGTGGAGTTAGCATTGTAGCAGATTTCAAGGATAGATATGTTTGGTCATATGATGGAACACCTATTGAGTTATTTAACAATGAAGAGATTGCTGGTATTGAAGCACCAGAAGGGGAGGAGTTATTCTTCTTCCTTGAATTGGAAAACCCGGGAGAATATTTAGAAATCTCAACTTATGGTGGAGATGGAATCTTAAGTTTTGAAGTTGAAGGACAAACTTACTCCTTCGATTTTGATGATTTTGATATTGATTTCGGCGGACCAGAAGGTCGCCAAGGTGGTCGACCTAATGGCAATGGAGATGGATTAACTTCACAAGATATTTCTATTGAGTCAAATGGAGATGGAACTTCACAAAGCATAATGATTTGGAACCCTTCAAATGGACGCTTTGATATCACATTAACTGCTGTTTCCGATATTAGTGATGTATCCATCATTGCATCTTGGGTTGAATCTCAGTTGCCTCCAATAGATCCGGAACCTGATGAACCAGTAATTGTAGAAACTTGTAAGGAAACAGCGGAGATTGCTTTCCGAGAAGTAGACACTAATGCAGATGGAGTTGTTTCAAGAACTGAACTTAGAGTAATGGATGATGACTCGGGAGATTTTGATTTTGATGAGATTGACCTCAATTCAGATGGTGAGATTGAGTTCGCAGAAGCGGTTCAAGAATTGTGTACTTGTGATAATGAATTATACAATAATTTTGAACAATTGGCAGATGGTGGTTTCAGAGTCTCAATAGAGGACTTTGGTTCATTGGTGTGGTTTAATGAATACAACTTCCTCACCATGGATGTTAATGATGATGGATTTGTTGACTTTGATGATGTTGAAATTGCAGCATTATTGTGCGACACTATATTTAGCGCATTTGATAGTGATGGGGATGGAGTTGTTGATGATGAGGATGCATTCCCTAATGACCCAGATGAGAGCGTCGATAGCGATGGCGATGGCGTAGGAGATAATGCCGACATTGCGCCAAGTATCGCTAATGATTTACTATATGCAACAGGCGGTACTGCTTTGCTTGTTCTCGCAGGATTGCTTATATTCTTCCTTCGAGGGGGAATGGGTGGTAGTGGATTGACAGCAGATTCTAGCCAGCATTGGGGTGATGAGCGCCATATTGCAATGCAAGATGAAATGCTGGGATTAAACAATTCTTTTGACAAGGAGATTCCACAGTTAGATGGTCATACAACGCCTTTTGGTGACCCTATGGATTCAGAAATGCCGTATTCTCAACCGGAGGAAACTGTAGCGACTACACCTGTTGAGGTACAGCCTACAAGTACTGAGTCGCAAATATCTGCTGCTCAAAACATCGCAGCATCAGAAGCTTCCAGTGAGTTATTAGGAAATGATTCAACTCAATCACCTCACAATACGAATGAGATTTCTGGAGTTCTAGAAGACTTATTTGATTGAGATGGAAATCACTTCAAACGTTTTCCACCAATTCGCAGTTCAGTCTTTAGCGGCATTTGCTGTTCCCATGCAAATTCCTTGACTATTCTCCATCCCTTTTCAGAGCCCTCATAATCCTTGACCTCAATTATTTTATTTCTCGTATTGGCCTTGAAAGCAGCAACTGGTTCAGCATTCTTGAAAACTAAATATGCAGAACCGAATCCAAACTTTTCCTTTAAAATCCCTGAGAAGTATGGTGCGATAGGGTCACTAGGTGGTAGAACGAAATCGCGTATAGGGTTTATCTCGGCGGACTTTTCAAGCAATTCTTTACGACCCCAGCAGACTTCATGCAAGTCTTCAATGAGGAATCCCTTGATCAGTGTACCATCCTCTTCAAACGAGTTGAGAATAGCCTTCAATTCTTCTGGTTTGAATGGAGTTCCTGCTAAACGCAATAATTGTTTTAATGTGATTACTGGGTATTCAGCCACCAACTTACGTAAATATTCTCTACGAAGTTCAATTCTGTCGACATCTTCTCTGCGAGTCACAGTTCTATATCCTCCTCTGAAGTCTTGAACGATGTGACCGGATTTGATTAGAGGTTGTAGTAATTTCCTAAATTGTGACTGTGTTAGTGCATGTCTCTCTTTGAAGATTTTTGGGTCTGAATTGGCCGAGAAGAATTCAACAATATCCCATAATTCTTCGTCAGGAGGTAATCCTCTAATTGTCAATAAGTCTCTGAAGTGATCATATGTCGCCCATACTTGATGGCCTCGCATGTTGATACCTTGGTGCAGTCGGTGAGCGCTAGCCATGCTCTTTAGGTCAACGCGATATACTGAAGCTCTTCCTCTCAATGCAAAATCATCTCGCACTTCAGGAACATTTCTTAGTGCTTCAATTTCATTATCTAATCTTGAATCCTGGTGTAGATTATGCTGATAGAATAATACTTTCTCGGCAATTTCTCTTGGTTGAGGGTCAACAATTCCACCGCGAATCATTCTTTCACCGGCAATTTTGAAGCCGATTGATTCCAATGATTTTCTCGTATTATCGTCAATGGAAGAGACTGGTTCACTGTTGAAATTAGACAATACTGCTACATCCACTAACTGGTCCGAATGGTTATCGAGTAAGATTTTGAAAGCCTCGCAAAACTCGTCAAGATATGCAGTAGGTACATGCAAATCTTTGATTTCAAGGTAATCATTAACCTTGAACATCAAGACCTTACCAACAGGGTCAACCCCTTTGAAAACTGGTAGATACCAACCACGCTCAAGAACACTACGAACCTCCCAAATAAATCGGGACACATATGGGTCAGATTGAGTTAATATGCGTATAGTCCGGTCCTCTCTTCTTGGGCGTTTTAGCAATTGAACTTCATCTGGCATACAATAGAATGCTTCAGGGTCTGGAACAAGCGCCATTACTTTGGAGATGCGACCTGATTTTTCTAAATTCATCAATGCCACTGTTAAATCTTCATATGAACGAGTGACATAGAAACGTAATGTGTTTGCCTTTACTGGACCCATCCTACCTATGACATCAACTAATGCATCCTCAAAACTCAGTGGCTCATATACATCATGTACGCGATGGAATAGGGATAATCTTCTGCGCCTACCAATGACATCCTCAAATTGTTTGACCAGCATCATTTGTCGTTCAAGGTTAGATATTGCATTTTTCAAATCTCTATGTAAAGATTTGAAATCTTCACCCTTCGGATAATTTTCTAATAACTCAATTCGAGTCAGGTTCTCATCAGCATGAACCTTGCTCAATATTTCATCTTCCATTGGACCAATCCATGGCTCTGGTTTTAATCCGAGTAACATTGGTATAGATTTCTTTGTAGTATAGCCGATACGATTGTGTAGTAATCGACCCATGATAACATCAGAATCAAGTTGAACATCTTTCCAATCTTTGAAGTTGAAATCTTTTACTCTGTACAATAACTCTTGTTGTTTTTGGAATATTACGTGTGAATTAAATGCATCAAAACAATTTTCATATTGTTTGAATGATTTTTCCAATACCATATTTTGAACCCAGCGGTATTCAACGACATCTTCCGAACCACCGGTTAATCTATGTTCATCAACTTTTAGAATATATTCTGCATCATCGGTTTGCCGATAAAATCCAACCGAGATGACACTTCGTGATTCCAGTTCATGAATAATCCGGTCTACCATATTTCTTGGGAATGGTAAGCGAGCATCCATTTCATCTCCAGTTTGTGGACCTTCAGAACCTAGCATTTCAATGATTTTTACCCGAAGTGCTTCGTGTGGGTCGCTCAATTGCCTTTCTTCCCACTCAATTGGCGTACGTCCATCAAATTTAGTCACTATTTTGTAGGTTATTCCGCGGGTGTGAATTTCACGTAAATCAGTGGCATCTTTACCGCCATTGGTTGACAGGCAACCGAGAGTTCCATGAATTTCAGCCATATATGGACTGAACCATTTTCCATCGATATCACAACCAGTGCCATCAATTTTTGTTATTTCTTTAGCATCAGCCAATTCTTCAACCCAACCACGGATAACATCAAGATCAATATTCTGCAATTTTTCCTTATACAGAGGGTTCTTGAATTCCTTGTCCAGTCCACCCCCGTGACTCATCAAATTGAGCAATTCTCTTGCATTTGTCGGAACTGGTGCTTTGTCCAGATAATATCTGTTTAATTGTTCGCTGGATAACTCAGTTGCAAGAGAACGAGTACCCAGCAAGCGGCGCAAAATTTCAGGGTCAATGTCCTTAACCAAGAATGCGCGAGTTTTCATCGCCATTAAGTCCTCAAATGCAGACATGAATAACGACATTCCCAATCGCGAAGGAACTGTCACCTTGTTGTGGACTATTCTAGCATCACCTGTTACACAAAGTTGCAAGAATTGGTTTAGGCTTTTGAGATCAATATCGCCAAACATAATTTCATTCTTTGCTTCTCGCATCAACAAACTGTCATCCATCGTTCTGTGTTTCTTTAACAGAGCCTCAGCCTTCTGTTGGAATTGTTGGGGACTTACTTCTTCGGAGCCGATTCGTCGAGGAATAATCATAGAACGTCCTGCAACTTCTCTGAATCTTTTAGTAAAAATTTGAGTATTAATTATATATCTTTCAATAACTTCTACATGGTTATTTTCTTGGAAAGCCTTGTACATGTCACCCGGGTCAACTTCTCTTGATGTCTTTAGAAGAAGACCATTTTCATCATAGGATAATTCTAGAACAGCAATACCGTGTGATTCAGCCAATCCTGCCATAAAGTATCCTAGTGCAGTATTGAATCCTCTTCCTCTGCAAGTGGTGATCATGTAGGTCGGTTGGCCTCCCGAGATAACCTGCTCTATCAATATTTTATTTTGGTCTGGAACTTGGAATGAATCTATAGAATGCTCTTCTAAGTGGCGGGCGATTGCATTTGCGACATCTGAACCAAGTCCATATGCGTCTTGAAGTAAGACCCGTGGGTCTTGCTCACGACGCAAGGCTACTGAACAATGCCCAATCAAATCGAGTAGAGCGTTTGACAATTCTCTTGAACGAGATCTTGCCTCACCTGACCATGAAGGAACCGTAGGGCGATATCCAGTTACAGATTGAACATTTACTCTCGTACCCTGAATATTTGTCACCCTATATGTTGAGCCACCAAGAAGAATCACGTCACCTCCTCTTAAATTAGAAACGAAGGAGCCAGATAACTGGCCCAATATTGAACCTTCAGCATTGAACACTAGGAAAGAATTATCCATTGCGATTGTACCAACATTGGTATAGTAAATCATTCTAGAATACCCTCTTTTACCATATACATTATCTTCCCAATCAACCCAAACTCTCCGCTCTTCTTCTAACATGTCAAGAACATCGATGAAATCATCATAAGGGAAATTTCTATATGACCAAGCATTGGTAATTATTTCAAAAGCCTCATCGATATCAATTTCGTTGATAATTACCAGTCCAATCATAAATTGAGCAACAACATCTAAACTATTTTGTGGGAAATCAAGAAGATCCATCTCACCTGTTTGGATCGCTGCTTGTAGCGCAGCTAACTCAAGTAAATCATCTACGCTTGAAGGTAGGAATCTCGCCCTTGGAATGCCGCCTACATGGTGCCCTGCTCGACCAATTCTTTGCAATGCGGTTGAAATATCACCTGGGCTTCCAATTTGCAGAACCAAATCAACAGAACCAATATCTATTCCCAGTTCAAGAGAAGATGAAGTGACGACAGCACGTAGGTGCCCATGTTTCAGTTTCTTTTCCACATCCAATCTAATTTTCTTATCCATTGAACCGTGATGACCTGCGACCAATTCACCTAAATGAGGGCGCAATTTCAAAACAATATTTTCAGTCATTTTTCTTGTATTTGCAAATACTAGTGTAGTGTTATGAGCCGAAATCAAATCTGCAATGGCTTCAATATTCTTTTCTAGAATCTTCATCACTGAAAGGTCGCTGAATTTTGGGTCGGTGAGTAGAATATCCAAATCCAATTCTCTAGCCCCTGAGATTTTTGCGATGTTTATTTTTGTTCCCGGTCCATCTTTATCATCGCCACTGGATACTAGATATTCTGCAACAGTATCTAGGGGTTCCATCGTAGCAGAAATGCCGATTCTTTGCACAGGAACGGTCAGTAGCGTATCTAAGTAGGACAATGTCAAGGCAAGGTGAACTCCACGCTTAGATGGAACCAATGAATGCAATTCGTCAATAATCATGAATTCAACAGCATTTACAATTGGTTGGAATCTTGGAGATGTTATTGCTATTGCCAGTGATTCTGGTGTAGTGATGAGAATATGAGGGGGATTTCTAAGCATTTTTTGCCGTTCACTTTGTGGGGTATCACCAGTCCTCAATCCAACCTTTATCTCTTGGGTTCTATCAGGTAAATAATTATCAGAAATTTCCTTTAGTGGTCCGATTAGATTTCTCTGAATATCATTTGCCAGCGCTTTTATCGGAGAAATATATACGCAGTGTACTTTTTTCTCCAATTTTCCTTCGAGCGCTAGCCTCACTAGGTTATCTATTACAGTCAAGAAAGCAGTCAAAGTTTTTCCAGAACCAGTTGGCGAGCACAGTAGTAAATGTTCCTTATCCATAATTGCTGGAATCGCTAATTTTTGTGGTCTAGTAAAGTCATCAAATTTATCTCTAAACCAGTTGCGAACGGGTGGACATAATTTTTCCATCAATTCCTCAGTTTCCAGAGGATTCTCAAGATAGTGTATGTCAGCCATTATTTTTTTCACCTATCCGATGAGGATAATTCGTGAGAGCGAAGTGTATCAATGCTTCGCTCAATAAATATTGCACATTTTTGCCAGAATGATCGATATTTGTGAATAATATGGATTACTATTTGTCACTATATGATGCGAATACGACCCAAAAATACACATTATGGGATTCAAGCGACGCCCAGTCCACCTTTTTTCCAGCGATTTACAATTTCTGTTTCTTGCTGTTTAGTTGGATTCAATAATATTGATTGTTTTGCATTTTGAGGAATTGTAATTTCATACAATGCATCGGTTGGACAAGAGCCAATACATGATAGACAACCCACACAATTATTTTCAACTACAATCACAGGCCTTTTGCTATGCTTTCTTTGTGCTGGATTCTCAGCCAATGGCAATAATGCCTCAAAAGGACAATGGGCAATACATAGATCGCATCCGGTGCAATTTTGTTGCGAGATTGCAACCATTGACTGGCCCATGAGTACTACCAGAACCCCATCTTTCAAAAACAATACTCACCAATGGCGACAATTATTGTGTCACAAAAGCATATATTTCTCTATTGATGGTAGGTGAGGTTCAAAGGCTGAATACATTACCGCTCAATTAGTGAATAGGATGTCTGATGCTGAGGAAGGTCGTTTAGAACGCCTAACTGGGATGCTGAAGCGTCGTGGAATCATATTACCAGCGTTTGAAATACACGGTGGTGCTAAGGGATTGTATGATTTTGGTCCCGTCGGTGGTCGGCTAAGAAATAAAGTCAATCAAGCATGGCTAAATCATTGGATATCAATGGGAAATATTGTGGAAATATCATGCCCGACAATCACTCCGTATGCCGTATTGGAGGCGAGTGGACATGTTGGAGAATTTTCGGACTTTTTGACCGATTGTAATTCATGTCAAGAAGCGAGTAGAGCAGATACTCTACTCGAACCACATCATCCGAATCCAGATATTTTATCTAAGTCTGATTTACAGGACTTACTTAGCAGTATTAATCCTCAGTGCCCCGCCTGTGGTGCTAGCGATTGGAGTCCAATAGTCGCTCAAAATTTAATGTTCAATACTACTATTGGAGCAGGTAAATCAGGTAGACCTGGTTTCCTCCGGCCCGAAACAGCCCAAGGAATGTTCACATCATTTTCAGCACTGTACCGGCATAACCGAGAGAGGTTACCATTTGGTGCGGTGCAAGTTGGCAAAGGATATAGGAATGAAATCAGTCCGCGTCAAGGAATGATTAG
>DUCL01000196.1:0-5201 GCA_012959845.1 Candidatus Poseidoniales archaeon | reverse complement strand
GATGGAGAAATTTCAATATCTATCAATGATGCAATTGATAAAAATATTATCCGCCATGCAACCGTAGGATATTTCATGGCAAAAACCTTTGATTTTCTGATAAATATTGGCATTGATAGTTCAAAATTGAGATTCAGACAGCATGAAAGTGATGAAATGGCTCACTATGCTTCCGATTGTTGGGATGTGGAAATACTCGGTTCATATGGATGGGTAGAATGTGTTGGAATTGCTCATAGAGGTTGCTATGATTTGCAAGCACATGAGAATGCAACAGGAAAAACATTACGGGCACGACGTGAATTTGCTCAACCTAAGATTGTGGAAATTGATGGTTGGACTACAGATGGTGCAACTGCTGGGCCAGCATTTAGGGCGCTTGCAGGTGCTGTAAAAAATGCTGTAGAGCAATTACCGTCTTCTTGTCAATTCCCAACTCAAATAACTTTGGATAATGGCGAGTCAGTAACAGTTAACTTAGAGCATGTAAAGCGCGTTCAAAGAACTGAAACCATCTCGGGAGAGTGGTATATTCCCCATGTTGTGGAGCCAGCTTTTGGAATCGATAGAATCATTTGGCATCTTCTGGACCACGCTTATCATGAATCCTCAAAGGGCGCAGATGAATATGTAACTCTAAAATTAAGTGAATCTGTAGCACCTGTTGATTACTGTGTATTCCCTCTCTTTGAGAAAGATGGAATGGGTAAATTGGCAAGAGAAATTCATAAAACCCTCTGCTCCAAATCTGCAATAGTTTCAATCTATGATGCAAGCGGTTCAATAGGAAGAAGATATGCCAGAGCAGATGAAATAGGAGTTCCAATATGTATTACAGTAGATCATCAATCTCTGCAAGATAACACCGTCACTCTAAGGGATAGAGATAGTGGCCAACAATCTCGAGTCCTCATCTCAGAATTGTGAATGTTGAATAACCATCGGCGATTGCTGTAACTTATGGGTGACGTAAGTGATTGGACTGAGCGCTACCGTCCGGTCAGCGAAGTACAATTAGAGGGCAACGAAACCCAAAGGCGACAAATACGCAAGTGGTTGGATGAATGGAAATCCGGTACACCGAGTAAAAAAGCACTCCTTCTCATAGGTCCACCTGGTGTTGGAAAAACAAGTGTAGCAAGGGCAATCGCTGCAGACATGGGGTGGAGTGTAATTGAACTGAATGCGTCCGATGCAAGGAATGCTGCGGCGATACGGAAGGCTGCAACACATGGTTCAACTCATCGTTCATTATTTCACGACCCCAATCAAAAAACACAACGAACTCTGATATTATTAGATGAAGTGGATCACATTTCTGGCGGATTAAGAGAAGTTAGCCAAGAAAGGTTACACAAAGCGATGATGGGTGATGAAATAGGAGGCAAAGCGATAACTTACAGGGGCGATTCAGGAGGCAAAGCAGAACTATTGAGGCTACTAGATGTAACAAAACAACCAGTGATTCTTGCCTGTAATGAAGTGATGGGCCTTTGGGGTAAGGGTTCGACTTGGAGAAGTACAAGAGACCGATTCTCAAGGTATTTACAAAAGATAAATTTTGAGAGAGCCAGTGATGAAGCACTTAGGAGAATCGCAAAAAGAGTATTGCGGGCTGAGAAAATTGAATTTGAAGAAACTGCTGTTGAAGAACTGGTAAAATCTAATCCGGGTGATTTGCGGGCATTAGTTCGTGATTTACAAGTGGTTTGTGTCGATAAAGATACAAAATTAACAAGGGACAATGTCAATTCACTAATCGCAGCAGGTCAAAGAGATATTTCAATTGAAATATTTCCTGGACTGGATAATCTCTACAGGAGTAAAACAGCAGGAGAAGCATCAGTGATTACTCGCTCTATAGATAAATCACCTGATGATTTAATGAATTGGGTTCATTGGAATAATGCCGTCCTATTTACAGATGCAAAAGGAATAATTAGAGGTGCCCGTTCATTATCACAGGCAAATAGGATGTTTTATGGGAGATTTCTGAACACTGCCCATCGCTCTTCCTATTGGTGTTCCAATTTGAGTGCATTATCGGCGAGTGTAGCCAATCCAACACCATTAAGTGGGCGGATTTATTCCTCATATCCAAATTATCTGCGTCGCGGTGGTTCATACACCAGACCAACAATCATCGATAGATTAGTGAGTACTTGTGGAACAAATAAATCAACAGTAAGGGAGGAAATGATGCCAATATTATCAGTATTATTGTCTTCTGACGAAATAGTTGGTGATGCTTCCGACTTCACCATTTCGTTAAGTCTAGGATTTTCGGCAGAAGAACATGCTTCATTGGCCGGCCTTCCATTATCACGAAAAAGCACCAAGGATTTGATTGCCAAATATAATGAGTGTCAGCTTGAGTTCCTCGCCAAGAAAACAGATATTCAACCGATTCCACAGGTTGAACAACAGCCTGTGCAGATTCAGGAAGTAGAAGAAGTGGTCAAAGATAAAGATCCAAGTCAAACAAAATTATTTTGAATATTATTTTTTGTCCTTAGTTGGAATCATTCTTCTCCACATAGCGATTGCAGACCTTTCTGTCAAATCCTTTTCTTCTTTCTTCCAAGTCCTCGGATGCAATAATATTACAGCAGTTAGCAATTCTAAACGACCACACCACATCAGTATTGATGTGACAATTAGAGCCCCAGAATTCATCCCAGACCAAGTATTAGTTGGGCCAAATTCTCCAAGAGCCGGCCCTGTATTTCCCAATGATGATGCAACGATTGAGACAATACTTTCAAAGGAATGCTCAGGCATTAGGATTGCAAGAATCAATGTTGAAATTCCGAACAGTCCAATCCATACGAAGAGCATTCCGACAATCAATCCTAATTGTTGCCTCTCTACAACTTCCCCATTCATCCTAATTCTATCAATGCGTCTTGGCTGTGCAATCCTAACCAATTCTCTCATCGCCACCTTGAAAGCAAGTGTTACTCTCATTAATTTCAATCCACCGCCAGTGGAACCCGCACTAGCACCAATTACCATCAACATGAAAATGATAACATGCGTTGCAACAGGCCAAGGGATATAATCTGCAGAACCATAACCTGTTGAAGTTGCTATCGAAACAACTTGGAATAAACTTTCTCGTAGGGCATCAGGTCCATTGTAGTCTCCTGACAACAACAATGCAATGAGCACTATTACCAGTGCGATTAAGATGTAAAATACATAATAACGCAATTCTTCATCACGTAGTGCTTTCTTGAATTGCCCATCTCTAAACATCCAAAGTAAAGTGAAATTGACACCGGCTAAGAACATAAATAGTATGATGATCAATTCAACTGCAACAGAATCAAAGTGCCCAATACTCGCATCATATGTGGAAAAACCACCGGTAGGCAGTGTCGTTAAGGCATGATTAATAGCATCAAAATATGATAATTGTCCAATAAACTTCAACATCAAAAATTCAACTAAAGTTAGGAATACATATAATCCCCACAATGCGAGTGCGGTTTGTTTAATTTTTGGTCGGAGGCGTGATAATGAGGTGCCGGTTAACTCCGCTCTTGCAAGAGCCATTCCACCACCCATGACACGGCTCAATAGCATCATACCCAGCATAATTATTCCCATTCCACCAAACCATTGAATCATTGAACGCCAAAGTAGTAATCCGCGAGGTTGCGCGTTGATACAATCCATTGGTCCAGGTACGCAATTAGGGCTCATATTATGAGAAATTACACTTGCACCAGTAGTGGTAAATCCAGACATTGATTCAAACCAAGAATTAACTGCACCACGTGCAATATCAATCAGTGCAGCACCTTCAGTAAATGGCCCAACGAACATCCCTCCGAACCAGAATGGTAAACAGCCAATTAACACAGCCAGTGGCCACACTAGAGCAACAGCAGCAAATGCTTCCTTATCACGTAGTCTTTCACTAGTATTGGTTCTCGTCCAAAGAGTCAACATTGTAATTCCTAGAATAAGAGAAATAAAACTCGGTATTGCAAAGGAGATTAATGCTAACTCGACAGAATCCAAAAAAGCAGTTGCAATACCTGATGCAGCAAGCGGTAGCGATAACGCAATCAGCGTCCACCCCAATATCATGCTCAAAACATCAGTACGCATTGCAATCACACCTTGAATCGCTTTTCTAATTCGGCTACTCGTTCTGGATTACAGAACATGGTTAATCTATCACCTTCAATAATCAGTTTATCAGGTGATGGCCTCATATTTTCCCACTTATTGGAATTGACTTGCCTTTGAATGAATGCTATTCTCATCCACTCGGGGAAATTTGCTTCGGATATTTTTAACCCACAGAATTTCGCAGATTTTTTCACCGGTAATGAAATACCAATAATTTCAGGAATCGTGGACAATAATGCATATGCACCAGTGGTTTTTGTGTGGATTAGTGCTAACAGATTATCAACAGCGACTCGTTTTCTATCAACTGCAAATGTAATACCCATACGCTGGGTAACTTTGACCAAATCCGCATCGTATAACATCAAACCAGTTCTTTGCACGCCCATATCACTGGCCAATAATGCAGCTGCGATACATGCGTGGTCGTCTTCTAAAGCAGCAATTGCAATATGATGTTCAGAAATACCAATCTCCTTCAGCATTTCTCTATCCAAATGGTCTCCATGAATCACCTCAATATTTTGATTAGCGCCTGTTTTTGTACCGGAGAAATTGTTTGCTGTTTGTAAGTCTCTTTCTATCATAGTCACCGAGGCCCCAGATGAAAGCCACTTATCTGCAACTCTCTGGCCCATTTTATTAGCACCAATAATTGCGATTTTAGGTGCGGATGGGAAATTTTTTGGTTGATGCCCAAAAATTTTCAATATATGGTTAAAACTTGAGATTCCAGTAGTGGCGACAGCAATTTTATCATTTGGGACAAGAACGAATTCCCCATCTGGTACGATACTCTTCTCTCCTTCACGCTTCACACCAATAATTAATGGCAACTCGCCATCGATATTCTCTGCTGCCTCCTTTAAGCTCAAGAAAATTACATCTTTTGCATCATTAGTTACATCCAATTCAACGACGAATGCATCATGTCCGAAAGGTATTACATCTTCAATACCTGGGGTTCTCAAACCCAAATGAAGACGATCTATGGCACCATCAAGTGGATTTACCACATAGTTTACCTTTGCCCATTCAGTCAAATATCCATTCTTCTG
>DUCL01000195.1:1650-14122 GCA_012959845.1 Candidatus Poseidoniales archaeon | reverse complement strand
TAATTCATCAATAGAAAATCCAAGAGTTTCGAGTTTGGTTGTTGCAACATTAATATCTTGCTGTTTTGTGATATCATAGACGATTGGTTCCATATCCTTTCCTTCAGCCGCAAGGCGACATAGAGCAAGATATTGGTTAGCAAATGACATATCCATTACTTCAGAAGGATGACCTTCTGCTGCCGCTAGATTTACTAAACGGCCTTCTGCGAGCAAGAAAATCTTACGTCCATCAGATAATGTGTATTCCTCATTCTCACTTCTAATCGTTCTAACGCTTTGTGCTAGACCTTTTAGATCAACAATATTGATTTCGCAATCATAGTGACCTGTATTAGAAATAATTGCACCATCCTTCATCGAAGCAAAGTGTCTTTCAACAATAATGTCCTTCATTCCAGTTGCAGTACAGAAAATATCACCAATCGCTGCAGCATCGTCCATCTTCATCACTCTAAAGCCATCCATCACTGCTCTAAGTGCTGCTAATGGGTCGATTTCAGTAATTACTACATTTGCACCCATTCCCTTTGCTCGCATTGCTAGACCACTTCCACAGTGACCATAACCTGCGACAACGAATGTCTTTCCTGCAATTAGTACAGATGTTGCTCTAATAATTCCATCCAATGTTGATTGACCTGTACCATATACATTGTCAAAGTCCCATTTTGTGATAGCATCATTTACTGCTAATACCGGATAAAGCAAGTCTCCTGCATCTCCCATTGCGCGTAGTCGGTGAACACCGGTTGTTGTCTCTTCAGTACCACCAATTACTCCTTCAGCATACTCTTTCTTCTCACCGTGTACACGGACGATTAAGTCTGCTCCATCGTCTAAAGTTAATGTAGGTCTGAATTCAAGTGTCTTGTCAATGCACCAATAGAAATCTTCTACTGATTGTCCGTGCCAAGCGTGAACTGAATATCCTTCAGATGCAAGCCATGCTGCTACATCATCTTGAGTGGATAGAGGATTACAACCGGACCAGGAAATCTCAGCACCTGCTGCTGCTAGTGTTTCGATTAGAATTGCAGTCTCTTTGGTGACGTGAAGACATCCTGTAACGCGCATTCCTGCTAGGGGTTTGGTCTTCAACGCCTCTTCGCGCAATGATGCTAAAACTGGCATTCTTGCTCTTGCCCAATCTACTCTCAGTGCACCAGTTTCTGCTAAGGAAATATCAGCAACTGTGTATTGCTCTGTCTTGTCCATATGCTGTGCCCGTAGCACATACTAATTGAATATAAGCACCTGATTATTCCTTGCTTACGCTCAATAATGAGCCAAATACCTTTGACAAAACTCAACCTTGCTGTTGTGCATATTGTAAGGCATACTGTTGAGCATATTGCGATGCAGTAGCCTCATCATATCCTTGAGCCATGAATTGTTGTAGGTATTGCTGGTAAACTGCTTGATCCATTGCTGGAGCAGCAGCAACAGGTGCAGCAGCGGCAACTGGTGCAGCAGCGGCTGGTGCAGCAGCAGCAGCCTGTGCAGCATATTGTTGCGCATACTGACGTGCAGTTTCCTCTGGATATCCTTGTGCGACCAATTGTTGTACGTATTGTTCAACTGGGTCTAACTGTGCTGCAGCAAATCCGCCAGCAGCAGCGTGGAAATCCTTGGAGGTGTCATCCATTGAATCTGAACCACCTCTGCGCATTATCAACATTGTAACAACGAAGATAGCGACGATGACAATTGCAATGATTGCAATTGTAGTCGTATCCATTGCGCCACTTGAACCTGAATTACCATTGTCAGTGGACGGAGCATTCCACACGCCATCCTTGAATGTCCAAGCACCATCCCATTGGCATTCACCATCAGCATCTAGAATCCATTCTCCACCGGCTGCTTCTGCATCAGCATCAGCTTCAACTCCTTGGCAAGCAGGTAAGTTGATTTCTATTTGCTTGTAAGAAATCCAGCGTTGGTCATCTCCAATACCTTCGTAAATCTTGATGTAAATGGTAATAATTTGAGATTTGTTGGTATACATTCCATCCATTGACATTGTTAAGTCAAATGCTTCACCATCTTCAAGTCCAGATGTGGTCTTGTTCCAAGTTCCTAGAATCTTCTTGTTGTATTGTTTTACAAACGACTCATCAAAGACTGCTAAATCAAATGCAGTTTCGATATAAACTTCACCTTGCTCACTACCACTTAGTACTGAACCAGAAATTGTAATTGTATCGGTATCAACACGAGAATTGGCATTTGGAGAATCAAGTTGTACAACTGGCTCTTCATCACCGAATCCGGCTGGAACAATCACGAAGAACATACGGAACTTCTCTGAAATCTTACCCGCCTTATCATAGGTTACTAATTCCATACGGATTGTATTTTCATTATCACCTGTAGAGTCAACTGTTTCATTTCTGAAAGTATATGCCCATTCACCATCACTTGCAGCGGTTTGAATGAATGTATGACCCTCTAATGCAAAGTCGTCAACACCATATGGTGCATCAAACAATACCTTCCATTGATAGGTTTCTATTCCGTTTCCGTCTAGTGCATCTTGATCACTTGAATTGCTTGCATCGAAATGGATTGTTGTCTCGCCATCATCATCAAGAGTAATTCGGTAGATATCCCATTCAGTACTTGAAACAGTCTTTGTTCCAGTAAATTCAACTTGGTCTGTATAGTCTCTGACTTCAGAGTTCATATCGATTTCAGCGCTTGCTGTTGGCCTGTATTCGTCAGCATAGACATCGTTTGTTTCAACTGTGACATCAATGATACGTGAGTGACCTGCGTCATCATGCAGCATCAATTTAACATTCCATTGTTCACCTTGTGCGCATCCGGTTGCACTTGACAAATCATTCTTACAGAATTGCATTGCAGGACTAATATCTGATGTGTGTCCAACTCCACTTGCCATTGTTGAGCCATCCCAAGTGGTTGGTCCATCAACAATCCAATCTGTTAACAATGTAGGAGAAGTACTGGTTGAATATCCAAATGTAAGTGTTGCATCACTCTTCATGTATCTTACAGCATACTTTCCAGTTGAAGGGTTAACATCGGGAACATCTCCATTGATAGTCAATTCCAGACCATTACTAAGTGTTCCAAATCCTTCAGGATAAGGGCTGACTTGGTACGATAGCATATTTCCTAATAGAGGGAATGTCGCACTATCTGCTCGGTCAGAGACAGTTGCAATATCCATTGTTGTAACGATTAGTCCACCATCATAGTAAGAACAAACACCAAGAACAGTATCTTGGATATCACTTGAAGAACGAATAAGTCTTTGGAAGTATCCACCATTCTCCATATATCCATTACAAGTAACTGGTACTTCGTTTGCACTTACAGACTTGGTATTGAGCACTGCTTCAGCAACAGTAGAGTCAGCATCAAATCCTTGGAATGCATTAGAATTAATATTTTCCATTATCGGATGGTATGGGTCTGCTAGGTCCATGTCCGAGTATGTAATCTTACTTTCAGGAGTGTTTCTACTTTGAATGTCCAAACCAAATGGCAGACGTCCACTCAATCCTTGGTCAGTACCATAGATTTGACTTCCTTGTGGTCCAAGGTGAGCCTGAACAGTACCACCAGCGGACATGAATCCTTCCAGAACTTGGCGGTTTGATGTGCTGCCAATCTTTTGGTAGTAACCACGGCCACCATTTTCAATGTCCTTGGCTGCAAGAGTATCTTGCCATGGCAGAATAATCTTATCATAATGAGTAAACCAACCAGCATCGAAATATGTGTCCCAGTCATTGATACTGTACTGAGTATATGACATACCCAATAAGTCCAAATCTTGCTTAATCGCTGTAGTTCGAGATGATGTATCACCCAATATCGCAACATCAACATTGCTTTCAAAGGTTGCAATGAAATAACGGACGTTACCAGACGGATTGCCATTTGCCAATTCCGCATAGAAACTGATATTGTATTGGTGGCCATCTTGCCATCCATTCCACGGAGTGAATTGGGCTGTAATACGCTGATGCGCCGCCAAATTTTGTTGTGGACCTGCTGTAGTTGTATGTGCAATAGAACCTGTAGTTAGGTCTTCAATATTCATGTTAAAGACATAATCTCCTGCAAGAACACCATTTGTAACCAATACATCCCATGAGTGTGTTAGTGCGCTATCAATTGGCATTACACATTCAAGTGTTTGATCTGAAAGACAAGATAGTGTCTCAGGCTTTCCAAGAGTTACATCAACTGATTCAACATTGAAAATAACTCTCTTCTTATTATTGGCGACTGAAATCTCATTGTCATTGAACCAATTCTTGCCTATTGTTGTATTATCAAATATCGTTTCAACTTGAACCATATACACTCCAGATGTGAATTCGTGAGAAGCAACAATATCGGTTGAAACATCTTCTGCATCAACATTTGTACGGGACATTGTGTATGATGCTTCTTCCAAGAAAGTATATTCTTGCAGTGAAATGTTGTTGAATGCAACACCCTTGAAACCATCATTGATTCCATTTCGTCCATCATCATCGGATTGGAACTCAAAATTAATTTGAGCGGTCGTTCCGGCTAAGGAAATACACTCGCGGAACCAATTCTGACTATTTGAGTCGCTTGTGTTTAGAACATAAATGTGGGTCAAGTCAATATTATTGCTCTTAACCAAATCATCGGTATTGAAGAAGAGAGCGTAATTGCCACCAGATCCATCGGTTGAACCAGAATCACCGACATAGTCGATTTCAACATTATCAAAGGATTCAGAGGAATTGACTATGCCGTCGTTATTATCATCGACTCTACAAGTTCCATCCTCATTATAATCGCTCCATTGACCAATAAGGAAAGCACTAAAGTTTCCTGCAGAATTCTCGTATTGCAATGTAATCGCTGCATAATCATTGACATCAACAATACTTGTTCCGTCAGAATCAATTCCATAGAATGTATCAGCATAATACTCAAAGTTGAGTGAAACGAAATCTCCAGACATGCTGGTAAGGTCTACTGCTGGTAATGACATTGTTTCATTAGTCCATGCATCTCCATAACCATTGGTAGCGGTATTACAAGGGTGTCCAAACCAATAGGCATAATTGTTGAAAATCTTCTCAGTACAACTTGCTTCATTGTATACTGCTCCTTGTGGATTATTACTTTCAATATACCTATATCCATCTGAACCACCTTCAAAGGATTCTTTACAAATCTCTGAAGGAACGCCACAATAAATATCGGAAGGAGTCGCTGTGAATACCTTCGCTTCAATATCAAAATCAACAAGGGTATTGCCCCAGTTATTGGTTGTGACTCCAATGTCAAAAATTCCTTCAGCGTACAAGCCACCAGGCTTGAAGTAATCAATTCCTTCAACTGCTGGGTCATAAAGATTGAACGGTGTCAAATATCCAATGGCTTCATCATTAAGAGGTTGCTCATCCCAAGCATTGTTTGTCAATACCGCACTAACTCTGTATGTAGTATCATTGAGAACACTCACAGATAACGAGGTTGTATACTCTTCACCAGGTCCAAGATTTGTTAATGAAATTTGACTCTGTTGTGTTTGTGGGTTCGGCAAGAATGCTGTAGTTTGCTTCCAAATTGAAATGTTGTCTATTGCATAGCCGTCAAGCCCAGACCATCTGCTTTCATTGTTATCGGAAATTGTCCCATCAAATCCAGTTCTAAATCTAAATCTGATATCAACAGTTTCTCCTGCCCAACTACTTAGGTCAAATGCACCAACTCCATCTTCTGTGAAATTGTTCCAACCGTAGTGAGTTCCACCATTGTATATTCCATAATGGTATACACCTTCAGCAACTCCTCCGAATCCCATCTTGGTCAAGCGGTCATTATCATAACCGCCCCACATTGAATATCCTGAAGAACATGCAGCGTTGAGCATTGCCTCTGTTGGACAATTGATTGTTGACCAACCGGTTTCAATACTTCCAACTTCAATTATCGCTAAGTCATCCCAAACATCTCCGATAATCCAACCATTGGCATCAGCACTTCCTAAAGCGCCGAAAGATAGGGATTGGAATACTTCAACTCCCATGAATGCGCGGTCAGAGCCTGTTAGGTCTACTGAGTTTAGAGTCATTGCATCATCCCAGTTACGACCGAATCCAGTCCAAGTGTCGCCACTTGTATTTGTGGTGTATACACCAGCCCACATGAAATCAGTAGGATTATTTTGATTGGCTGAGAAGTTTTCACTACCACTCTCAAATTCTGAGTGATTTGTTTCTTCATGCCAGTGAGTTGATTGGTCTATGTACTCTTCATAAGTCCAAGAACATCCTACTCCACAACCCGCTTTGTTTTCTGCTGAGTCCCAATCCATTGCGTAAACCGTAGTATTGGTGGAGTTTGCTTCATCGACTATCTTTAATTCTACATCTAAAGTAGCGGATTGCCCGTTCAGTGTGTCCATTCCAGTATTGGTTACTGTAACATTGAGATCACGTGTTCCTTCACCTACAACTCCGAAGAATCGGTCAACTGGAGTCATTTCCAATCCGGTAATTGACAAATCTCTATTATCCATTTCGATAACTGAAACTGTGTCATATTGGCCATCCCAACCGAGGTTGTCTATCCAATTTCCAAAGTCATAGGAAGTATGCCCTACAACGATATCCGGTGCTGAACCAGCTGCACCTGCAAGTTGTCCTACCTCTGCTAGGCTCGGTCTGCGACCTGCCTCGTATGATAGTGGAGTTACGTGGCCTCCAGCGCCATTGGACAATGTAACTTGTACAGTTGTCGGGAAATTAAGCCAGAAGGATGATGTTGAACCTCCAGCGGAGTCAGTTGTGTTCTGTTGGTATGCAACAGTTGGATTAATGAAATCTGGTTCATTGTCTCCATTCAAATCTGCAACAGTAACAGCATAGGAAATGTATGGTCCAAAGTATGCAAGAGATGGTGCAGACCAAACACCTACTGAAGATGATGTAGTATAGGTTACATTTTCTATGTTACCATCATTCAGTACAATAGTATCAGTAACTCCATTGCCATCCATATCTCCAATGTCAAAACCACTGGAAAATACAGTTGCCATGTTGATAGTATGTGTGTTCACTTGGTTTGTTCCATACTGATATTGTGTAGGATATAAATTTGTTAAACAGTTGAATTCAATAATTGAAACGTTATCATCGTTTCCAGGATTGGTTGTTTGTCCTGTGCTGTAATCAACACCTTCAGATCTCAATAGGAACATATCGTCATCAGTACATGCCCCGCCAATACTGCTCTGTGATTCACCCCAATCTCCAACTTCTAATGAGCGATACGCATTGGTCTTCGCTGAACCTAGAGAAGTAGTAATCGCAGGAGTAGAGGATGTGATTGGACCTCTATATGTGACGACTCTTTGAGTGTCAATATCTGTCATCAAGTCTAGAATATAGACGTCATCATTTCCATCTTGGTCTGCATCGCCTACTGCTAAATCCCATGCCCAGAAGTGAGAGAAACGTTGTCCTATTGTCCAGTCTTGATTACTACATCCTAGATTTTCAATAATTGTAACGTTACCTGGTTCTCCTGCTGGAGCTCCATTATCATCTCTCTTGAAAGGATTGTTTCTTTGGAAAATTACGATGTCAATGGCGTTGTCGCCAGTAAATTCTCCAACTTCAATAAACTGAACATTTGAAAATTCATCCCATTCAGCATCCCTTGATTGATTATTTGTGACCCAAATATCTTGGCGTTCTGAAAAATCACCATTCCCATCATTCCACAAAATGGTGATCGTATGTGCTCCATCGGTAGCCATAGCAATATCATTTGCTCCATCACAATTGAAATCTCCAATTGCAACATCTTGTGGGTCTCGTCCAGTTGTATAACTTCGACTCATTGAAGCACTCGAAGTTGTGGCTAAAGCGGCGGTTGTTGAAAGTATCATTATCAACACTAAGAAAGTGCTGCGAACTTGGGCCTTCAATTGGTCTGTTTTGATTGACATCATCATCACTAACTGTCGCCACCGCCGCTTCCACTTTAATGCTGTTGCCTATAAGATTCTATATTTATGTGATTAATGTGCTCGCAGTAATCCCTTTTTACATAATGTATGAATACAAGTGCCCAATTGAAAAATACCGCATTATAGCACAATAATATCGGCCTAAAAAGACTCAAAGTAGGGTGATTATTTTTCTCAAATGCGACCGTTTAACCATCTAGGAGATGGGCCCCAACCGGTTGCATCTCCGCCATGAATTTTTACCAATTTTCCTGCTGAAAATAAGGACTCTAACCAAAACTCAAGTTCAGGTCCTTGGCGATTGCCTAGTTTTGAACTGGCAACTTCTTCAATATCTTCAGTCCGAAGAGCAGTTGCGCCATGCTCTCTAACAACTATTTCCATCAATTCTCTTAACCAAGCTTCTGCCATTGGGTCAACACTCATTTTACCTTGTGCCGGCATAGGTTCATCGGTTTCATCAAGCATCTCCATTAATTCAATCGGATCTGGCCTTATCGCCCCTTCTAAGCCGATTTTGTCAATTTCTTTTTGTAGATTTAATTCGCCGATTGGCCTGCGAACTATTGGAATACGACTAGGGTCTGGTGTTGGCCCCATGTCAAGCGGTTTTTCACCTAATGGAGCGTCATCGATAGAGATTTTCTGTTGAGCAGTGGCTTTTTTTGCTTTTGATTTAGAAACTTCCGACATATTTGTCGCTTTCACCGCTACGCCAATGGGCATAGTCCAACCCACGCCTTCTAAACCGAGTTCTTCGACTCTTTGTGCAACCCATTCCGCATCGCCCTCCAAAGAGATGCGAACATCATGGTCATCGGCCTTGAATCGATACCTTACTTGACCGCTTAGCGCTACCATCAACCATGGGTGAACATACACCACCCTTGAAGGTAATGTTTTGAATTACAATGAAATTGATAGTGATTTCATTGTTTAGCGAGTTGTCGCAATACTGTATGTAATATGCCACCATTGCGATAATAATCTACTTCAACGGGGGTATCCAATCTAATTTGAGCATCAAAAATAATTTGAGAACCATCAGGTTTGGTGGCTGTGACACCGATCAATTGCAATGGTTTTACAGAATCTGTAATTGGAATCGTGAATGATTCAGAACCATCCAAACCAAGACTCTCATGAGATTCACCTTCTAAGAAAGTCATCGGTAATACACCCATTCCGACCAAATTGGAACGATGAATTCTTTCAAACGAAGTAGCAATAACTGCCTTTATCCCCAATAGATAAGTTCCCTTAGCAGCCCAATCTCTACTCGAACCTGTACCATATTGTGAACCTGCTAAAACCACCTTTGGTCCTGCTGTTTGTGCTGCCTCATAGACTGAAGTTATTTCTCCCGTTTCATGGTTTAGAGCATAGCCACCTTCTGTTCCTGGTGCCATTTGGTTTCTAATACGGACATTTGCAAAAGTTCCTCGCATCATTATTTCATGATTGCCACGTCTTGAACCAAATGAGTTGAAATCTCCAGCCTGTACGCCGCGCTCGATTAGCCACTTACCGGCTGCTCCATCGGCTGGGAACGAACCTGCTGGTGAAATGTGGTCTGTAGTGATTGAATCACCAAGTTTAAGCAAAACACGAGCATTGTCAATCGATTCGATTGGGGCTGGAATGTCATCCAAGCCACTGAAAAATGTTGGCAGGCGGATATAGGTTGAATCGGCTTGCCATGGATAGAGTGGAATCGCTTCAGAAGGTATTCCATCCCATCTTGGCTCATTCATTGCATCAGCATATCTTTGACGGAACATATCAGGAGTAATTACCGATAGTGACTCTGCTATTTGTTCATCGCTTGGCCAAATATCAGAAAGCATTACTGGTTCACCTGAGTCACTAAATCCAAGTGGTTCAGTGACCATATCAATTTCAAGAGTTCCTGCAATTGCATATGCGACTACAAGTGGAGGGCTGGCCAAATATGAGGCCTTTACTTTGCCATGTACTCTGCCCTCAAAATTTCTATTTCCAGAGATAACAGAACCTACGATTAATCCAGCCTCATCGATTGCGTTTTCAATCGATTGTTCAAGTGGTCCTGAATTACCAATACAGGTGGTACAACCATATCCAACAACATGGAATCCCATGGCATTGAGGTCTTCTTGCAGACCGGCTGCTTTGTAGTATTCTGTAACAACTCTTGAGCCAGGAGCCAGTGAAGTCTTGACCCATGGTTTGACTGTCAAACCCTTTGCTCGGGCATTCTTTGCAAGTAAACCAGCAGCCAACATCACTCCTGGATTTGATGTATTTGTACAAGAGGTGATGGCTGCGATTACAACGTCACCATGATTCAAATCAAATCTTTCTCCATCCAAATCAATAATTACCCCATTTGACAAATCACCTGATTCTAAGCCATGGCCATGGTGGCCTAACTCATGGGTTAATGAACCCTCAAAATGCTGTTTCATATTACTCAAATCCACTCTATCTTGTGGCCTCTTAGGGCCTGCAAGTGCTGGCTGAATAGTGGACAAATCCAATTCCAATGTAGCGGTATATGACTTCTCTTTATCTCCAGCAGAATACCAAATTCCCTGTGCTTTAGAATAAGCTTCAACTCCTTCGATTGCACTATCCTCTCGTCCAGTTAATCGCAAATATTCCAATGTCCTTTCATCAACAGGGAAGAAACCACAAGTTGCACCATATTCAGGAGCCATATTGGCGATGGTGGCTCTATCTGCAAGAGATAATGCCACCATACCTTGACCGAAGAATTCAACGAACTTTCCAACAACACCTTGCTCTCTAAGTATCTCTACAATTCTAAGTGTCATATCGGTGGCGGTTACACCTGGATTTAATTTACCAACCAAACGAACTCCAACTACATCTGGCGCCAGCATGTAAATTGGTTGGCCAAGCATTACCGCTTCAGCCTCAATACCTCCAACACCCCAGCCAAGTACTCCTAATCCATTGATCATTGTTGTATGTGAATCAGTACCAACCAGTGTATCGGCCAGCCAAACTCCGTTTTCTTGTCGGGCAACACTTGCTAAATATTCCAAATTAACTTGGTGGACTATTCCTCTTGATGGTGGCACTACTTGGAAATCTGCCAACGATTGTTGACCCCATTTTAGGAAAGTATATCTTTCCATATTTCTGTGATATTCAATATCTAAGTTCATCTCTAATGCATTACCGTGTGCACCAGAAACATCAACTTGAACCGAATGGTCAATAACAAGGTCAACCGGAACTTGAGGATTGACTTTTTCAGCATCTCCGCCCATCTCAACCATGGCATCTCTTAGAGCAGCCAAATCAACAACCGCTGGAACTCCAGTAAAATCTTGAAGGATAACTCTCGATGGTCTAAACGGTATTTCTCCGCGCTCTCCATTTGCAGTCCATGAAGCAATATTTCTAATATCATCTTCGCTAATCAAGAAGCCATCATTACCACGCAATGCCCCTTCTAATAGAATGCGAATAGAGTATGGTAATGCACTGGTATCGATGCCATTTTCATCAAGTCCAGACAGTGAGTAATATTCTCCTCCAACCGATAGAGTGCGTCGGGCGTTGAAGGTGTCAATCATAGCCATATTAGACCCGATTAGGAACACATCTATGAACACACCCATCAAAGGTGCTCAAGATATTGACTGATGATTCTCAGAAGAATGTGCGGTACCAAGGTGTCTTTTCCACTGAATTAGTAGTTACACTAACCAATGTTACAGCATTGGTTGGTACGTCATTAGCACCAGTAGGAATGTTAGAAATTGAGTCTATGTGCTCCATTCCATCTGTGACATAGCCAAAGACTGTGTGAACTCCGTCCAAGTGTGAAGGATTACTATCACTCGGCACGATAAAGAACTGAGAACCACCGGTATTATCAGCAGTTGTTTTAGCCATTGAAAGTGCCCCTGCTGTGTGCTGTAATCCATTGCTAGCCTCATCAGGAATGGACCAACTGTTCTCCGGGCAATTAGAAGAACTTGCTTCAAAAACGCCGTCACAATAACCATACCACTTTGCTGCATGACCACCAGTTCCGTCACCATTGGTGAAATCGCCACCTTGAATCATGAAATTATTTATCACTCTGTGGAAAATTGTTCCGTCATAATTTTCTTCTTGTGCATTCAAAACAAAGTTCTCAACATGAATTGGTGCTAAATCTGGGTTTAGTTCAATTGTAATTACCTCATCTCTATGATCGCCTAAAGCATCGGTCCAAGTGATGTTTAGATATGCTTCAGAAGCCGTATATGTTTGTTCAGTATTAGCAACTGTGATTCCTGCGAGAACTAAGACCAATGCCATACCCATTGCAACCATTCCTGCTAAAGTTGGTGTGCCGTCATTGATTAAACGTGGAAATGAGGTCTCAGAGAATCCCAAATCTTGCATCTCATTCAATACATCATTGTAAGAAGAGTTTGCCTTTTTATCCTTAGGCGCTTTCTTGACTGA
>DUCL01000195.1:0-1453 GCA_012959845.1 Candidatus Poseidoniales archaeon | reverse complement strand
GTCTGCCATGTGCGTTCCGAGTTGCTAATTGGTTTTGAGTCTCACCCCTAATTATTATTGATATTATTTCATAAAATAGAATTAATAATCCATTTATTCCTTGCATAAACTTCACTCTTGACTATTCAAATTACCTTGCAAACCGCACCGAATTGCTGAAAGCCTCTCCAACATGTTCAAGGGGTGTATGCGGACCCGAATGCCTCAAGAGGAGTGAGTTTCATCGCCACTTACCTCCGAGGGGACAACCCACAATGTCAACCATTGCAAACGATTTCACAATCAATATCGCCACAGCAAACGGAACAGGTTCACAAAGTGCGAACCTAATTTTACTCCAATCAATGTTTGAAATGGGTATTCCTGTTTCTGGCAAGAATATGTTCCCTTCAAATATTTCTGGACTACCAACTTGGTATATCGTAAGACTTTCAGACCACGGATATCAAGCACCCGGTGACAGAACTCACATCCAAGTATTGGTTAACCCAGCAACATGGGATGAAGACTTGGCATCTCTTGAATCTGGTTCAGTAGTAATTTGGAATTCAGATGCAAAAAAGGAAATGAATAGAGATGATGTAATCTCATATCCTGTTCCAATGTCTTCTTTAGCAAGAAAAATCAATCCGAAAATTGCAAGACTAGTTACGAATATTGTATATGTAGGAATATTAGCGGAAATGCTTGGAATTGACCAAGCCGCCTTAGTGTCTGCATTATCAAAACAATTCAAAGGAAAGGAGAAAGCGATTGAGTTAAACCTCGCAGCATTGGGTTTGGGGCGTGATTATTTCAAGGATAATATTTCCAAAGAAGACCCATATGTGGTTGAGTCAAGAGAACAAACCACTGCTAAATTCTTCATCGATGGTAACGAAGCAACTGCATTAGGTTGTCATTTCGGCGGAGTACAAATGCTCGCTTGGTATCCAATTACTCCATCATCTGGCATTGCTGAGGCGATAATAGAATATATCCCGCAAATTAGAACCAATGATGATGGCGAAGCAACATGTGCTGTTATTCAAGCCGAAGATGAATTGGCTGCTGCTGGAATGGTTATCGGCGCTGGCTGGGCTGGTGGACGTGGAATGACCGCTACCTCTGGACCCGGAATCTCTCTAATGCAGGAATTTATCGGACTTGCTTACTTCGCTGAAGTGCCTTCTGTTTTCTGGGACGTCAACCGAGTAGGACCATCAACTGGACTGCCAACTCGCACCCAACAATCTGATATCTCAATGTTATACGAAGGGAGTCATGGAGATACACAACATATTGTCTTAATTCCAGGAACTGTTGAAGAGTGTTTTGAATTTGGATGGAGAGCATTGGATTATTCTGAAAGATTCCAAACTCCAGTATTTGGACTATCTGACCTTGATTTAGGAATGAACCGTTGGGACTGTGAAGGATTTACCTATCCAGATCAAGATATGGATAGAGGCAA
>DUCL01000194.1 GCA_012959845.1 Candidatus Poseidoniales archaeon | reverse complement strand
AAAGAAGCGTTATAGATTTACTATTTTCTAAATAATTGGTATCTTCACTTGATGCAGTGTTTTCTTGCGTTGTAGATGTCTCAGTACCATCAGCAGAAGAATTCCTTGTAATGGAATATAGCAAAAATGCTGTTGCTTTTTCAATATCAACATCAATTAGCGTTTGATCCTTATCCATTGCAATTAGGGCATGGAATTCAGTAGGAGCCGGCCTACCTTCAGTATATGCTCCATCAAATTCCACAACCAACCATGCTGATTGTGCTATATGCAAAGCTATGAATGCTGCAACAAAGACCCGAATCCAACTACTAAGGTTGGAAGGGGGTTGTCGTAATGACATATTCCCCTTCCTACCTAAGTCGCAAAATCAACAATTCGTTAGAATTATTCCTCTTCTCGGTTGCGTACTGATGCTATCAATCCTGCTAGGAGTGTCACAGTCATTGCCGCTGCCGGTGAAATGAATGGAAGGAATCCGCCTTCATCTGCGAGTTCTTCCGCAGTTGGAGGTGTAGATGATTGTCCTGGTCCTTCATCGCCAAGTCCTAGGTCTGCTGGGTCAATTCCAGCATCTATGAGTGTTTGCTCTAGATCTGCTGTGTCGTGAGTACTAACATCAACAATTTCTGCAAGAGTTGTTTGTCCTGAAGCAGTCGTTGAAGCATCTACTGCACCTTGTCCTGTGACATAGTTAATGCTTACAGGAATTGTTGGAGGATTGTCCATTCCAGCGGTTGTAGGTCCAAGCATTGTTTGCCACTCGTTTGCAGTCTCATCGTGAACATATAGCCCCATTCCTACAATTGTAGCATGATTATTACTCCATAGGAATCCTCCTTTGCCGTCATCATAAGGGAAGTCTTCATTTGGTTCTAAGTCCTCGAAAACTTGCTCCATGTTCTGACCAAATGATTCCAAAACGCTTTCAAAGTTAGAATTCATAAAGGCATCTCCAATATCCATCAATTTCTGACTTGGTTGCGGCTCATCTTCTACGGAAAATTCTTCAGATGTTTCTGAAGAATGTAAGGCCCCAGTATCATCATAAATATCTACTACAACTACATAATCTCCTTCTGAAGTAACTGCTAAATTGTCATCGAAATTTGCATTATAATCATTACCATCAATCGCGTGAATGGCTGAGTCTGTTGCAGTGGTAGAACCTACTTCCATTACTGAAATCTCAGCGGTGTATCCTGTACTGCCATAAGTATCTGCAATCCATACCCAAGTTTCAACACTCAAGCCTTCTCCATCATAGGCATCAATTTCACCAACATACATTCCAATATGTTGACAATAATTGTACGTGTATTCTGGATTGCCGTATGAATCTTCAAGTGTGACATCCGCACAAACTTCTGATGCAGAAGAAAGTCCAGCAGGGTTAATTACAGAATAAACTGAACTGTCTGAATAAGTCACATCTTCGAGTAAACTAGTGACTATGTTTCCATTATTATCTGTAACAATTAATTCAGCTGAATAAACAATTCCTTCATCATCACCATCGTAACAATCACTAGTACCATCATTTACTTGATGTATCCAAGGTTGTGAACCATCTTGGCAATCAAACCAATTTACTTCTCCACCGACACAAGATGCTCCAATGTCCCAAACTTGGCAATCGTCAGTCATGTCACCTGGTGTGTTCATGTCCAGCCATTGTTCATCCGCACCATCATAACAGTCGGCATAATCATCATTTATCCAATCAAAATCAATAGTTGAGCCATCTCCACAAATGAATTCGGCTTGCATTAAATTATAGAAGTCAGCTGAAATTTCTAATTCATCTGAACTATCATGATACCACATTGTTGAAGAGCCCATAACAACACCTTCATCAGAATTGTCTCCACAATCGTCCCAGCCATCATTTACTGTCCATTCTTCAACATAGTTTCCATTGTCACATAGATACATGTATTCGTACGGGTCATATTCGCCTTCGGATTCACCTTCGGCTAATCCCCAAGGGTTTAGGTCTCCAAGTTCCATGTCAAGTTCATCAGCAATATCTTCGCCGAATGTTTCTAATGTTTCTGACATTGAAGCTTCTATTACTTGCCCCATCATCCAGGACATCAAAGGGTTAATTGGGCCACAACTATTACAATATCTAACAGTCGTTGAACCGCCATCTCCTAACTCAACCGAAAGTGAGTCTGACATTTCAAAGTACATGCCGCTACCTGCCAACTCATCTTCTGTAATCTCAAATACTCCTGAATTAGAGAGGGTGTCTGAAAGACTGAAATCAAACTCACCTGCAGCCATTCCGAACTCTTCGGTTGGAATTCCTGACAAATCAAAAGCATAATTCATAGAAGCGGAATAAGTTCCATCCATTTCACCACACTCATCGTTGACATCAGCCCA
>DUCL01000193.1 GCA_012959845.1 Candidatus Poseidoniales archaeon | reverse complement strand
AAAATATTGCAAGGATTCCGTACTACGAGGCTCATAAGAATCGCAGAATGATAATAATCAAATTTCTTTGTTCAATTGTTGAAGTTAGAATCTACTCAATTGTTACAAGCCGTATTCCCTAGCAAGACTTGCTTCCATAGCGTAAAATTCAGGACTATGAGATTCAACGATATGAGGATGTTTGGTGCGGAGGTATAAATGAACAAATTCATGGATCAGAGCGCGAAGAAATGTTCTTTCTTTCCACGAATGTAATAAAATATATTTCGGATAAAGAGGTGTAATGAGACTATCTGCGAACGCAGCAAACAACTCTCCGTCTTCCCTCCAAGCACACGCAATAGCCTTAGGATTATTTGTCCATTCTCTAATCCAACTTTTTGAACGAATTAAAACGGAAATTGGTGCGATTTGATATTGACGGGATAATCTAGATAAAAAACATTCAATATCAGAACGTGTAGATACGGTTGGCCACTCTTTTCGATATTTGTTCAAAACCGATTTGATGAGTTGCTTCAGAAGAATCACCAACCCTTAGGAACAAATTGTGTCATCTTTGAAACTTCGTTTTATTTATTGAAGCAATCCCGGCAGATAAACCGCTCGCTCATTCTTATCCCATCGTGAATACGTCTACCACAATCGCGACAAATATCTTCTCGTTGAGATTTGCAGATGTGGCAATAACCACTTGTTGTTGGTGCTCCGCATTTTCTACATCCTAACATCATTCTATTCACCTCTATTTCTCATCAAAGCTTCCTCCTTTAGTTCATTGTAGGCTCTATCCTGCTTCTCATGCGCAAGCGCCATGCGGCCCATTTTAGCTACAACAAGTCTATGTGTAGACCGTTTTCCTTCTCTTACTTGTCCCATCATTTCAACCCAGCCATTCTCACGAGCAAATAATATATCATCAGGCAAGAGAATAGTTGCCACCCTTGCTTCAATAAACACTTCAGCAGGATTCCATTTCACTCCTATAGGCATGCCCTCGAACTCTAATAACTCATTCATGTAACCTACTAACTCATCAGAGAGACCCTTTATCCCCATTCCAAAAAACAATGACTTACCTGCCAAACCAGTCAACACCAATCCTAATACTGTGGGGCAAGGACATCGTTCGGCATCGTATGCAACAATTGGATAGACTAACTTTGAAGAGGTACGCCGGCCATTTCCAAATTGGCCTGGCCTCTGTATTCCTTTCTCCTCTAATATACAAGACAACTCATTAACTTGCATTTGAATAATAGATTCCCAATCATTCTCATTCACCTCAATTTCAAAGGCGCAATCCACACTTTCAGTTCCATTATTTTCATCCAACATATCTACCACAACTCTCCATTAATGCACTATCTATATATGTTTTTTAATATTTAAACATATCGGTCATAGAATAGATGTTATTCAATCTGAACAGGGGCTTAAATTATTGTGTACCTGAACGCGAAACAATGAGTACCTTCGATCACCTAGATTGAAGGTGTTACGGTGGGCTCTTTCAGATTCCACTCACTTGTTGCAAGCTGCTTGAAGCAATCCCAAAAACGGAGGTGATGGCCGGTTTGGCCGGCTCTTGAATTCTGGATGATATTGTACTCCAATGAAATATGGATGTCCGTCTAGTTCAAAGATTTCACAACGCTGTCCAGTCTCATCTTTGCCAACAAACTTCAATCCAGCCGCTTCAATTTGCTCTATTAGGTCTGGATTGACCTCATAGCGATGCCGATGCCTTTCATCGACTGAATCGCCTTCGCCATATAGAGATCTAATTTTACATTCATCGACTTGCCACAATGTAGGCCGACTACCCAATCGCATTGTTCCACCCAAATGAGTCTTTGAAATCTCTGGCATGAATACAACTGCTGCATGTTCAACATTTTCATCAAATTCGGTTGAGTTTGCACCTGCAAGTCCCAAGACATTACGACAAAATTCAATGGTTGCAATTTGTAATCCTAAACAAATACCAAGATATGGGATATTGTTAGTTCTAGAATAATTAGCAGCGAGAATCTTTCCTTCAATGCCTCTATCGCCAAAGCCGCCAGGAACCAATACACCATCAGCACCTTTCAGCATATGCCATGCACTTGCAGATTCTTCAGCATTATCCCAGTCCTCTTCAAGATGTGATGCTTCAACCCAATCGATTACCAATTTTCTATCAACTGCCATCGCAGCATGTTGTAATGATTTGATTACAGAAAGATATGCATCACTCAATCCTGTATATTTGCCAACCATTGCAATTCGAACTTCCTGTTCCAAAGTATCTAGGTGTAATGCCATCTTTCTCCATTCAGCCAATAATCCAGTAGATTCACAATCTAGGCCCAGAATATCACACAAACCTTGTTCTTGTAGCATTAAAGGAACA
>DUCL01000192.1 GCA_012959845.1 Candidatus Poseidoniales archaeon | reverse complement strand
TGAATCGGTCTGTTGGTTTGTGTCAGTGCATCATAAACTGGCACATTCATCCAAACCGCCAGAGGCACTAGGATTAACCATCCAACGATTGTACCAAGATTGACCAAGAAGGCAACTCTTGTCTTCATGAACCAACCAATTGCGAACATCGAAGGGGTTAATGCAAGTCCAATATATGTGTAAGCGAATGGATTGTAAGAAGTTTCTGCAGTCCAATGTGTATAATTCATAGAAGAACCATCAGGGTTTATTCCTGAAGGCTGGTGTAATTTTCCATGCGAATAAAATGTAGCAAGACCAAACTCACCGATATGGATTTTCTCAGCCAGCCAATCCAATAAGGTTAATTTTTTATCAGCCAGCCAAATCAATGGATATTCAACAATGAATAATCCTATCATTGTCATTATTGTCCAGACTCCAATCGTCTTTAGAGAAGCTCTTGCATGCTCAACTGCGCCTGTACTAACGTCGCTGGCAATATCTAACATTTTCAATGTCGCTTCAAAGCCTGGGAGAGGAAGAGGGTCTTCAACCAACCAAACTCTTCTAAAGATAATGAAATACATTATTCCGAGGAATCCAGCAAACATACTTGCTACAATTCCGATAAATGCAAGGGTGAATGTTTGTCCAGCATCTAGAGTGATAAGTGGTCCTGAGGCTAAGAAATACTGGGGTTTTGTCGCCAATAAGAAAATTGCTGGGAAGGTGAAAATAAAACCAGTAGATGCGTGGGTTGCTCCTGTTGTTGCAGATGTTGCAATGTTAACTTCCGAAGGACTCCATTTTAGTGCCATTCCAAGTAGGTAGGCAATATACCAAGCAGCGGAAATTGCCAAACCTAATTTCAATCCAATATAGGCAGTAACTCCAGAAAATACCGCTCCTATTGCGATTCCTAAGAGAACTTTACTAGTATTCCAATGTGATACTGCGAATGATTCTTCAAGGTTCTTCTCCTCTAGATATTGCTCTAGAACACCGGTGTTGAGATTGTTATACATCTCATCATCGAGCCAAGTCAAAGTTCCATTTTCAATGGCTTTGAGACCCTCAGGAGTAACGGGTTGGCGGTACGCTGACTTTTGTACACTCAATGAAGACACATCCAGCGTGCGCACTGCGCACAACCTTGTCACATCAAGCCTACTTGAATAGGTTGCTATCTATTAATCACAACAGATACTTGATTATCACCAACAAAAACAATCAAGAATTATTATCTCAATTTGGCTTTTCCATTTCTGCCAATGCTCTTGCATCTTCTTCTTCAGCTACTCTAATACCTTCTTCCATATCGATTCTAGTGACCATAAATGTTCCAATAAGAATTACAATGGTAATGGTCAAAATCGCGACACGGCTGTCAAATGTTGAACTGGCAATTCCGTACAAGAAGGTGCCGATCATCGCAGCAGATTTACCGAGGAAACCAAAGAAACCGAAGAACTCAGAAGTACGTGACTTTGGAGTTAGTTGAGAGAATACCGAGCGTGCTTGAGCACCGGCTGAACCCATTGCACACCCAACGAATAATCCCAAAATAATCCATTGTATAGATACGCCAATTCCGAGTGGTTCCCACACATTATCCCGCATTACCGCGGCCCAGCCATCAACTGGATTTTCATCAGGGTTAAGAATTGACGGATGGGTGTCGCCGATTTCAAACGCACCTGCAATCGATTCATTGCCACCAATGATAATGATCGACCAATGATGATCGCTTGTTTCATTGAAAGAAGCAACCAAATCTATCGCTTGCTGTTGGGTAATCGAATCTACATTCTCTGTATCAGCAGTTGATGCTGAACCTGCCATTAATGATGCTCCAAAGATTCCGACTCCTACGAATAAGAACGCAACAAGGATTCCTTTCCATCCCTGTAAAAATCCTTTGTCCTGTTGTTGAATCCAAATTATTCCGCTACCCAAAATAGCCAATATTCCCAAAATAACAAGAATCGCTAATAATCCATTCATCAATGTACTACTTCCCGAATCCTCCACACTGTAATCTGTTTCTGGGAAATTCTCTTGGAAGGCATCTCTGAATGCAGCATCTCCTGCTGAGTCGTTATTAATCCAACCCTCATATCCTCTATCTTGAAGAGTTGTCAGGTCGTAATTGCCAGTTACTTCATTATATTCGAATTGGAAATCAAAACGTTCAGCATCTTGTTCACCTTCTAATTCCAGAGGGACAAAACCAGCCGCAGTAACCGATACAAAACAATAGATTAGTAGTGCTAGTACCAATGCGAATTTTGTTCCTTTCTTGGCAGCAAGTTTACCGAAAACAAAGGTCATCGGGATTGCAACAATATTGACAGTGAGAAGTAACATAATATTCATGCTAGGGTCTAGGCGCAATACTGATTCACCAAAGGCAGCAGCCATACT
>DUCL01000191.1 GCA_012959845.1 Candidatus Poseidoniales archaeon | reverse complement strand
CCAAACATTGGAAACAGTGGTCATAGAATCTTCATTCAACAATAATCCCAGACAGGTAAATATTCCTAATGCTAAAGAAAACTGCACTCTTGTTGCCATACGTAAGTCAAGAACACTGCCGGCTTTTGACAAACGATGTAATACATACATCATCCAGGAAGTTGAACCCAAGCCCCAAACCGCTAAGGAAACAGGATATGTTCCAGCGATTAATAAGTCCAAAGAGTCTGCATATTTGTCTATACCAAATAAGGTGATTACCCACAATAACGTTGCACCGAGTAGATGCAAAACCTGGGTGATTGCTTCAGAAGTACCAACTAATTCTCTTGAAGAGTTCTCAGATTCATCATTGGCTGTTAATTCGATACTGGCATTGCTATTTGTAACAGCAATTGCCGACTTTCCAGATGATTTTAGTTTTCTATCAAAATCATCTAATCTAAGTGAAAGTCGGTGCATATTTTCAACAATTTCAATCATATGCTCATTTTGTTCATTGGTGATTTCAATTGTTTCTGCTTCAAATTGTGGCAATATTATCATCGCAGGGGTATCATCGATAATTCCATCAGAGGATATCGCATCCTTGGTCTTCTGAATTTTCTCTTCTTTCTTTGCAATACGCTTTTCTTTACCCTCTACAACTGCGGTTTGAATTGAATCTGATGCCTTACCTACGGCTTCTTTAGTTGCAGTTGTTGCAGAACCCACCGCTCCCTTAGTTGCCGCTGCAGCTTTCTTGGAAAGTTCGGACAGTTTCTTACTTGTTGCATTTAATTTATCTTTGAGGGTTTCCTCCGAATTATCCTGCGACATAATACCTGCTAATCGCCATATAATGTATAATCTCCGCCGGCATAGACTATGGGTTAGTTTTTGGTATGTTGATTATTGGGTTAATTATGAAACAACAACTGCTGCAACTGATGTCACTCAAGTCATTGAATCGTTCAGGATGGGAAAGAGTAGGTATAGAGAGGCCAGAATCGGTCGCAAGCCATTCATGGGGAATGTCGGCACTAGCCTTGCGTTTATGCCCCGAAAACTTGGACTTAAGCAAAGTGTTGTCACTTTGTATCATACATGATATTCCTGAAATAATCGTTGGAGATTTAACACCTGAAGATGATTGCACAAATAAGGCCAAAGATGAGCATATTGCTATGGCGGAAATAGCCCCCCAATGGTTGCATTTATTCGAAGAATATGAGGCAGGAGAAACTGCTGAAGCCAAGTTTGTAAAGCAGATTGATAAGTTGGATATGGCTTTGCAGGCGATAGTCTATAGAACTGAACAAGGTATCGATACCAGTCAATTCATTGAAAGCGCAATAGCGAAAATAACTGATTCTAGTCTTCTAAAACTAATTGATTAAGCAAGCCAAATAGCCGACAAGAACAAAAGGTATAGACCAACCCGCCGAATCATAGCCCGATAGTGTAGGGGTCCATCATGTCGGGTTTTGGTCCCGGCGACCTCGGTTCAAATCCGAGTCGGGCTACCTCTAATTACAGATGAATACAGCGGTAGCGTCATAATCGACGGTGTTTATGATGAATTTTTTTGCAAATAATTTTTACAAAAACGGCGAATCCTTTTTCATCTGCGGAGTTTAGGGTATATTATGAATACTGATCGTGTTTTCGTTTTGCTGCTTGTCGTTTTACTGCCCCTTTCCGGATGTTTTGATGGAGGTTCTGTCGGAGATGCTGATGCAGATGATGGTACTTCCGAAGGTAACACGAGCGATCATAACGAAAATGAATTATTTACATCATTTGCTACTATCATTCCAGTGAATGAACAATGTTACAATGATAACATTTGTATTTGGGAATATGTATTATCCATCAATACTACTACCTCTCAAGCCCTAATGATTGTATCATTATCTACCCAAGTAGATGGAAATTATTTCGAATCGGAGGATAATTCTACTAGAAATAGAACCAGTTATGGACAAATCAATGTCATTTCAACTTGCGATTCGGGGCAAGTATGGAATCGTTCAGCTGCGGGCTATATACCCACAGTAGGAGATGAATGCCAACATGATTTTTTCATTTCTGATGCACATAGCAATGAAGATTCTAACAGCGTGATTACAAAGGCCCAAATTAGTCTAACTTGGCGAATAGATGAAGTTACGGTAATCTGAATACCCAAAACACATACTCAAAACTTGTGTATACATAGGTTCGCAGAAAACTACCTCGATGACAGATATTTGCTCAGTATACTTCGCGAGCATTGAAGAATCAATAACCATTGGCTTAGGACATGAGCATCCAAAAGATTGCAGTTCTTGGCGCAGGGCAAATGGGTAACGGAATAACACAAGTTGCTGCTTGTGCTGGTTTTGATGTAACTATGCTTGATATCAAACAAGAATACGTTGACCGAGG
>DUCL01000190.1 GCA_012959845.1 Candidatus Poseidoniales archaeon | reverse complement strand
AATATAAGATAGAAATATGTTAATCTTATTATTATGTTGCATAAAATTGTAGTTGATGGTTATACTATGCCAATATCTGACCTCTCCTCACATGAAGTGGCATGGGAGCTAAATAATGTCGAGGATTTTTGGGTGATTGATCTAAATGAACAAGGAAATAAATTCATTCAGTGGTGTGTACAAGGCATGTTTGAATTCTGGTCATCTGAAAATAGATTGGTTTATGAGAATATATCTCGGAGAAAAGCAATTGAGATGATTACTCTTTTTGTTCAATAATTAGAATAATCAAACCATCTCTTTTATATGGGGAACGGCGATGGAATATGATATGTCAAATGATTACCCCCCCTTAGAAGAAGGATTCCTTCGTTGCGCAACCGTTCAATCAGAAGCTATGCTAGCAAAACTACTCTCTGATGGAATATTTACTCCAAAAAGAGCCGAAATAAAACCTTACAGTATGACTGCAGAATGTTCTGCATGTGAAGATGAAAACCAGCGATGCTGGTCAGAAGCACATGATTGGATGTATAAGCAGTGTTCAGAAAAACTTGATATTCCAGAGATGGATGCTGGTTTGTGGCTTTATGCCCACGATGAGTTTGAACATAATTTCAAAGAGGCATATAATTATGGATTAGAAGAGGAAAATATGGTTTTGCTTGTTGTGGATATTCCTAAAGAGCGTTTGGTTAGATCTGATTGGATTCTTTTTCATAGAGTGCATCAAGATTTTCCGATAAGGTCTTCCGAATCTTTACTTGTTGATTGTGATTTACCCGAGAACCAGTATTTGATTGAAAGGTGGAATGATTGGCATAATAATACTGAACTCTCAGAACAAGAAAGAGAAAAAAGAAAAGAACAAAGTTGGCAAATTTGTTTTGAAGAAAATCGTTGGCCTGACGGAGTTTATGATGATGCCATGGGAAATAGTGATGCATCAATTGTTCAAGCTGTAACCCCATTCATAACCATCGATGATATTGTGGATATAATTTTCAAAACCGATTCTGGAATGTGGGATTTCTTGATGAAAGGAGAAATTTTAACCGTTTATAGTAATTTTAAAGAATTATCAGTTTTTGCTTTTAGTAGATATGGATTCAATTCTAGACGTATTGGAAGAAAATCAACTGGAGCAATCTACGGCCATCAAATTGGGAAGACAAAAAGACTTGCTCGTTTAGGGAGAGTTCATAGAAAGAAGTATTTATACAAAAAGAGGAAATCAAAATATGTTAAAGTTAGATCTGGTGATAATTCCAAAACAGCATCACTTGAGTTAAGAGAATAGAATCTATGCTTTTACGATATTTTGACTAGTATACAAGGAATATTCCATGAACCCCTCATGAACAGGTTTTTTGATTTGATGGGCTCTCTATGGACTATGTACATATGTACCGACTACCAAAACGTCTTTTGGTAATGGGGCCCTTTGCTAAGCAATTCATTGTAGAAAGTCATAGATAAAAAAGCATACACAGAATGACATGCCTGAACCTATAACTAGGGGCGCTCTATTAGATATTAAGCCATAAATCTCGAGAATGGTAAAGCCTGTATTCGATAGCCATGGAGAGGATGAGAGTCTAATTATAGACTGTGACTTATTAAGAGTAGAATTCATAATTGAGTGATGAGTCATTATACTCCCTTTGGACTTCTGAAACCTCCACCTCGGGTTGGTAAAAAGAGGGTCGAGGTGGTACAGCGCGCTTTACGCTGGTGTGAAACCATTCTCACAGGGACTCTTTGGACGCCAAAATCAGTTGGACATAAAATTTCACTTCAACGAACCATCAATGAACAAACGATTGAAATTTTCCCACTTGAAGCTGCCTTTATGGACCTTGGAATGCAATCGCGATTCCCCGCAGACCACCTTCCAATTCACCTCAACAATTCGAATGCATGTGTTCGCTCAACACATTATCATCCTCGTCCTTTGCACACCGATATGATCGCCAGTGTGATTTTACTCCTGGGTCATGCTGAGTTCAATCCTGCCGAAGTCCCAGGAACGCTACGCTCAATACTCACTGAAGAACAACTTGCTTCACTCCCCCCTCTCCCTTCTCGTGGACGCTATGTTCCTGCACCAGTGTTGGACAGTCATCCACTTACGATGGCTGATGAAGAAGCACGCGAATATATCCTTACCACACCAGAACATGATTGGCGACATCATGCTGACCGCTTGTCTGCCCACTTGCAACCGAATACGCTTCGCTGGATTTTGTTTCACTTGATAGATACTCATCCTTCTACGTCTGCTTCCACATGGGCGATTGAAAAAATGTATGTTGAAAGTGCCCTCTTCCCGTATGCAGACATCGTACAGGCTCTTTCCCACCCAAACAGGTTGGTTCGTTCATGGGCAGTGATGAACCTCAATTCTAGTGA
>DUCL01000189.1 GCA_012959845.1 Candidatus Poseidoniales archaeon | reverse complement strand
CCGTGAACTTGCTTGTCACTTAGGACCTGATGGACACAGAGTAAATGCGATTTCATCAGGGCCAATTGCAACACTCGCTGCTGGAGGTATTCCTGGTTTTGACAAAATCCTTGAGCATGTTGAGGCCAATGCACCACTGCGTAGAAATGTTAGTCAAACGGATGTTGCAGGCGCAGCAATATGGCTGGCAAGTCCACTTTCAAATGGTGTGACTGGACAATGCATCTATGTTGATGCCGGATATTCTATTACGATGGTACCTCAAAGTATCATGGACAATTGAGGTGCATTTCTATGGCTCTTACAACTGCAGATGGGAAGGAATGCGGAGGGATTGAGCAAGGACCCTTTGAACCGATTGCAGTGATTGGGCTTGCTGCGATAATGCCAGATGCAGATAACATTGAGCAATTTTGGCAGAATATCATAGATGCAAAAGTCAGCATCAAGCAAATCCCAGAAGGAAGATGGCCTGGGCCTTCAAACAACTTCTGGAAACAGGGTGGGCCTGGGGATGTGGAAGAGGGCTATACCTACTCAAAAATCGGTGCTCTAGTCGATGGATATGAATTTGATTGGCGCAGATGGAGGCAACCACCAGGTACTCTTCCGCAAATTGATATTTGTCAACAATGGGCAGTTGCCGTTTCAGCTGATGCAATCGAAGATGCAGGTTTTGATGGAGAAAACAAAGATATTGACCGAGTAAGAACGGGTGTTGTTTTTGCAAATGCATTAGGCGGAGAGAATCGTAACATGTCAAATATCCGTGTTTGGTCAAATCATACAAAACAATTGGCATCTCAACACGGATTACCCGAATCTAATATGGATTCATTCATTGAAGATGTTGTTCAAGGAACTCCACGAATTGATGAAGATACAATGCCAGGTGAATTGGCTAATGTTGTATCGGGCAGAGTTGCCAATCTTTTGGACTTACAAGGGCCTAATCATGCGATGGACGCTGCTTGTGCATCGTCTATGGCAGCGGTATTGGATGCTTGCAGATTATTACAAGCAAGACAAGTTGATACAATGCTTGCTGGGGCAAGCGACCGCACAATGGATCCTGCAACCTTTGCAAAATTCAGCGCAATTGGCGCTTTATCGGCGACTCATTCAACTCCTTTTGATGCCAAAGCAAATGGTTTCGTAATGGGTGAAGGTGCCGGCGTATTACTTCTCAAGCGCCTCGGCGATGCTATTCGCGATGGTGATGAGATAAAGGCTGTAATCAGAGGAATCGGCGGTTCATCAGATGGACGTGGCAAGGGAATTACTGCTCCAAGCCAAAGAGGGCAAGTTCAAGCGATGGCACGTGCTTACAATCAAGCAGGATATGATGCATCTACAGTTCAGTTGGTTGAAGCACATGGAACCTCAACCAAAGTCGGTGATGCTACCGAATTATCAACACTATCTCGTCTATGGACTGGATTTGAGGGGGGCGATCATATTGCAGTCGGTTCAATTAAATCGCAGATTGGACACCTAAAGGCTGCAGCGGGTATTGCTGGAATAATGAAGTCAATACTTGCACTTCATCACCGTACAATTCCTCCAAGTGCAGGTTTTGAAACCCCCAATCCAACAGTAGAATGGGGGGATATTCCATTCTTCGTGCCGACTCAAGCCATGGAATGGCCAAGACCAGCATCAACTCCCAGAAGAGTAGGCGTATCCGCATTCGGTTTTGGCGGAACCAATTTCCACGTTGCGCTCGAAGGATATGAGCCAGATTATCACGCACCACTTGCTCAACATTGGCAACAGCGGTGGGATGCATATTCACAGCCAATAGAAGGTTCACAAAGCAACCGGGCAAGTGGGGAAGTTGCAGCCTCAATCTTGGATTCTACAGCATCTCCTTCAATGACCCATCAACAATTGAAAGAGGTTGAAGGTGGAATGTTATTGCTTTCTGGTAGTGATGTCGCTCAACTAAAGCAACAACTTGAAGCGATTTCATTCGAAGGCCCGAATTTTGATGATGACCCTAGAGGGCTTCGCTTATCACAAGCACTTGACTCCATTAGTGGGGATTTTTCGTCTTCAGATAATGTTAGAATGGCACTCATTGCAACATCATGGGCTGAATTCAGCAAACGCTGTGCTCTTGCAATCAAGGCGATGGACGACAAAGAGAAGTGGGGATTCTTACAGGCACAAGGTGTTCTGCTAAGCGATGATGCAGCATTACTACCACAAGCCAAGGTCGCTCATATGTACCCTGGTCAAGGTAGTCAATATGTTGGAATGACACATGACCTTTGGCAAAGATATTCATCTGTTCAAGCAGTATGGGAGCAATCTGATAAGACGATGACAGAGGTATTGAATGGTGAAAGTTTGTCATCATTTATCCTTCGTTCCGGATTGTCAAAAGAGCAGTTGATTGAAGCAGAACACAAACTCAAGCAAACAGAATATACTCAACCAGCAATGCTAACTGC
>DUCL01000188.1 GCA_012959845.1 Candidatus Poseidoniales archaeon | reverse complement strand
TACAGTGATATCCCAAGTACCCTTGTGGGTTTTCTCAGACTTAAAATGCGCTTTTATCTTGGCCTGAGAGCTAAATATTCCACTACAGGTGGGGCAAATATACACTATAGCACCCTCTGCTTGCCCTTTGCTTGGTTGTAGTAGTATTGTATCATAACTTAACATTTCTTTTCTTTGCTCCCAAGCCATGGTTTCATCAGTTTCTAAGTTAGAAAAATTAGGCTGTCTTGCAAACCTATCGGCTTGCAGTTTTTGTTCATGGGCTACCGCTATTGTCCCAATGTGAGCAGGAGTCCCTTCTTCACCCCATCCTCCAGCAATCGCCAAACCAAGGCGTTGTTTTCTATCTCTGCCCCTGTTACCTGAACGCTGTCCTCGTGCAGTTCCGGATTCCATCACCATGGAAAATGGGCGCGGTGTTAGCCATTCTCCTTCACCTCTTTGACGGTTGACTAAGTGCCACGCTCTATTCGGATATTTTTCTAAATATTCTATGTCTGGAATGAATGATGGGATTTTAGAATGGTCGGTGATTTTTCCTTCTAATCTCAAATCACCAAGCCATTCAGCCAATGGCGCACTCGGCCCGCAACCTTCATCCGCAGTAGTATCAAAAATTACTACTGTTTTTGCTGCATTTAGCAAATGACGGAGATGATGACGCCCTCTACGAATTGGTAAATCGGTGGTGTGAAGTCCTAATTTTATTCTCGCCTCAGAATCAATCCATGGAACTTTAGGTGCTTTCATAGACCAAGCGTTAACATCACATCCTGCTAAAATTATCAAATCTGCTTGTAATCCATGTGCATCCTCTGGAGTTGCTAATGTCAAATTTTGATTAGTGGTTCGCGAGGTATCTAATTTCGATTTGCTGGCTATTAATTCTAATAATTCGGTAAATTCAATACCGCTAGAAGCGATCTTAAAACCACAATTATGCATTTGTTGGACCAAATTATTGAAAGATTCGTTCATAATTTGTAATGCTTGGATAGAGCGGTCTTGCTTTGCATTTCTTTGCATCAATTCCTTCCAATTAACTTTTGATAGAATATGATTGAACCATTGCGCGCCGCTTGTCAGTGGTTCTGGCAGAGGTAATATCTCGCCACTTGAACACCCAATCACCGCTTCACTCGACAATGCTTTATCTCCTTCCATTAAGAGTGGGGCCCAGATTCGAGATAATGATGCGATCCACCACTGGGTTTGTTCCAACTCTTTCAATTTTTTTTCTTCATCCAAGTCACCTAATTGGGGCTTGGCTTTCGCTAACATTCTCGTCCACCTTCCCAGTGCACCCTGGCCACCTAAGACGTGGAATGATTGTGCCATGTTCTCCAAAATCTTAGGATTTGGTTTTGCCTTCCAATCTTTTCCGTTTGGATGTTTGTCGCTTGTCACAGAACCTGTCCAAAGAGGTAAAGAGTGAGCTGAATGTAAATTCAGTAGTTCTGCTAAGCTCCATGCATTTTGGCCGCTACTCAATCTAGCCAGTCGCAATATTGCTGCGATAGCCGGTTGGGAATCCAACTCGTCAGCAGTCAGCGGCAAATCATATCCCAATTCTTTCAGTCTCTTTGACCAAATTTGTTCCCTTGAAGATTTAGCGCCATCAATCAATAGAATTGTACCCAAAGGGCTTTCTCGGTTTGCTTGATAATTTGAAATGACTTCAATTGCAGCGTTGATTGAATGTTCACTTCTATCTAATGTCACTATGTGGTGAGATGTCTCCTTTTTCACGCCTTCACAGGAAAGCCAATGGTCTGGAGAATCTACTTCCCATACCTTGTGTGCCGGTAACCACTCGGGAAGCTCGGATTGAGAGATGAAATGTGTGTCTTCAATGTATGAACCATGGTGGCCTATGCGAAAATTTCCAGCATTGCACAGTTGGTGTATTGGTTTGTATTTGGCGATTTGAGTTAGTAAATCGATTTCAATCTCAGTGAAGTCTGGCGCCATATCTAAAATTACTATTCCGCTTATTTCTTTTAGTGAAAATGGAATCTCTGTTTCATCTATTGATTTGAGTACCCCAACCAGTCTTCTTTTGACCAAGTCTGGGTGTGAACCTCCTAATTTCTCTTCGATGATGTGTAGTATCTTGACCAAATCTTGCGCTCCGGGGTCTTCTTGCCAAACCGTAGGATCTCTTACTTCAGATAATACGCGATGCAATTGTAGCAACCTCTCACTCTTGAATGAGGTCCATGCGCCATATTCGCCAGTATGCATTAGAGGAAATTGGTTATCTTCTGCAGCTTTCACGCATTCTTTGTGGACTAGAGTGAATAGTGCAGCATCGTTTTCAAGCATTCCCGGCAACCTAAGGTCCAAGTGCAAAGATGCTACTAGACGTTGTATCGTTACATGACGAGTTGTATCTGCTGGAATGCCATCTATTGATAAATCTCGCAACAAACTTGTCCGTGAATTATCATTTGGATGAATAAT
>DUCL01000187.1:8837-14664 GCA_012959845.1 Candidatus Poseidoniales archaeon | reverse complement strand
GTTGTCTGACAAGGCAATGCTGGGTAGCCACGCCCTGACGGATAAGAGCTGAAAGCATCTAAGCTCGAAGCCACCCCAAAGACGAAACACCTCAGAACGCTCGTAAAAGACGAGATGATAGACTGCGGATGTAAGCATGAAGCTTCGGCGACGTGTTCAGTCCAGCAGCACTAATGTTCGAGCATCTTTTTTTCGTGTATAGTACGACCGCACCATGAGTGCCCTTCGTCTAATAGTTAATGCCAATTCATTTGCGACGTTTTACGTCGCACCCAGATATCCGATTCGAAGGAAGATGGGTGCACGGTCATAGCGGAGGAGTTTACCCGGTCCCATTTCGAACCCGGAAGTCAAGCCCTCCTGCGTCAATCCCAATACTGTGGTACGAGAGTCCACGGGAAAGGATGTCACTGTGCCCCTCTTCTTTCACTCGGAAGTCTATCCTCAAACTCTACTTCGGTAGGGCGCTTGGCCGCTTCTCCATTTTGGAGTTGCGGCCTTTTTTGCGTTTTGTTGATTTCAATTAATTGATTTTGAAGCGAAATTCGTGCCAGTTCATCATCAATGCTTAGATAGTGCAGGCGGTGGGGCGGTTTGATAGCAATGCCAATTGACACCGCTAATATCTTCGGCAGCGACCAAGTGGGAATCCATTTAGCGACTATCGGTAACGTAGTTTTACATCCACCAGAACTTCCAAAACCAGTACTTGAGATCATTGAACACTCACTCTCACTTGAAATGTGTGCCATCTCAATCGGCGGTTCAAATTTAGTTGGAGCACTTGTTGCAGGTAATAGCAAAGGTATGGCAGTAGCAGATATTGCTACAGAGCGTGATATTGATGTTTTAACATCATTCGGTGATGTAGTGGTGATGGAGGGTGGTGTTAACACCGCAGGTAACTTAATCCTTGTCAATGAAAATGGAATTGTTGCCTCCCCGAGCATCCCTGGAGCCGGTTTGGAGATAATGTCAGAAGTAATGGGCGTTCCTGTAGTTGTTTCAACAATCGCTGGTCATGATGTAGTGGGCTCTCTTGGTGTAACAAATGACCAAGGCGTTCTACTCCATCCCGATGTTACTTCAGAAGAGGTAGTGCTAATTGAGGAAATTTTAGGAGTTCCGCCAATGGTTGGAACTGTTTCGTTTGGTTCTCCATATGTCGGTGCTGGTGTTTGTGCCTCAAATCTTGGTGCTGTTTCAGGCAATGAAACTACAGGTCCGGAATTGAACCGAGTTGAAGATGCACTAGGATTAATTTGAATTCGCAATTATTCCAATTGGATAACTAGTGAAATGTTCAAAGGCTGCTGTCACTGGCAATAGGTCATGGGAGAAATGCTCTATCAAGGTAAGGTCAAGCAAGTTTGGTCAACAGATGACCCAGATATTCTTGAATTTAGATTTACAAATCAAATATCAGTTTTCGACCAAATCATTCCCTCATTGATTCCACGAAAAGGTGAATCCCTTAATCGCACCACTGCTCATTGGTTCAAACTGATTGAAGAAGAGGGCATATGTGGCACACATTTAGTTGAAGTGAATGCCGCTGACCGTTGCCTCGTTCGTAAAGTGGAGGTCATCAAAGAGCCTGGTATGATTCCTCAAGACATGGAATGGGTCTTCGTACCATTGGAGATTATTTGCCGGCATTATCTTTCAGGTTCTGCTTGGCGACGTTTCCAACGTGGTGAACTTACTGCTCTGCAACTTGGTGTATCACCTGATTGCGAATACGGAGCCAAACTAGCAACACCATTCTTAGAAGTCACGACCAAATTCGAAGCCTTTGATCGCAATATATCAAACAAAGAAGCCCTAGAGATATCCAATATTACAGCAGAGGAACTCGATGCTATCTTTGATGCAGTCCTCAAAGTTGATGCCTTGATTGAGCGTGAGGCTGCAAAAAATGGATTAATTCATGTTGATGGCAAGAAAGAATTCGCCTTAGGGCCTGGCCGAAAGGTGGTATTGGTTGATACATTCGGCACTCTCGATGAAGACCGTTGGTGGGATGCTGAAGCTTATGCGAACGGTGAATGTATTGAACTTTCAAAAGAATCTGTTCGAACCCATTACATCGAAACAGGACATCAAGCATCTCTCAAAGCGGCAAGAGATAATGGGACAGAGGAGCCACCTATTCCAGCATTACCGCAAAATGTAATCGACCAAACTGCCAATTTGTATTCTTCAATGTATGAGCGCCTCACATCGAAACAGTTCTGAAATATTCAGTAATGATACCGAAGCACTATTCCAACGCCATTTCGCTCTGCTGCCTTTAGAATGGTGGATAGGTGCTTGACAACATCTCTAACCCCCCCATCGAGTGGCTCTTCGCTCGATACTCCCCAACCTCTTCCTGCTAAGCCCTTTCTAAGAGTGTAAACCTCTCCACTATCTAGAAAACCACGGATATCCAATCCATTCTTTCCATTTTGATAATTTGTATGGCCAACTTTTTCTTCACCACATTGACCGGTTAGTTTTTGCAACAAATCAACTATTTCTTCGCAGTCAATTCTGTCTACTATCGCCATATTTGTTAATGGTGGTCGAATAAATTCCAGCAGGTAATTTAGCGATGAGCCATCGCCCCAAGGAAATCTACCAAAACGGTCCCTAATTCTCCCATCACCCAAAGAATATTTCTGTCCTGAATTATTTTCTTCCATACATGATACGAATAGTAATGTGGCATCATCCCAATTCACAGATGCTCTATCCTCTGGAGTGTCCAAACCTTGTACACGTAGTTTTGCTCTCAATAAATCATCGCTATTGATAAGCGCATTCCAATTTGAGTTATCACCGCTACGGCAATTTTCAAGGGCATCAATAACCTTCAGTGCCTTTTGCCCATCAAATGCATCTATTGTGCTAAATGCAGTAGTGGTATTGCCGTGGTCAGAGACATCCATATTCTCCGGCGGCAGTGCGAGTGCCATAAGGACTTGCGTAGTTAATCAGACGTGCTTAATTGTCAAAGAAATCATCCATTCTATCTTCAATAGGTCCAGAAGGTGCTTCTATGTCCTCATCACCATGGATTTCACTCCTCAAACTAGCAAAACGGCCGAGTGCTGAAGTATCTTCGGACACAGGTTCTTCGATGACTTCGATCATATCTAAATCAGCCTTGATATTTTGTACAGGTATTTCATCATCTTCGGAATGTATAGTTATTTCATCATCAACACTCACTTGCTTTGCGGCCAAATCATTTGTTGGCGAATCAGCATCTGTTTCAGCAGTTGATTTTTGCCGTTGTGAACTGGTCAATGGTTTAGTAGAGGTTTCAGTGGAACTTGCCTTGAACAGGCCAGCGAACCACGCGATTATTATCAGTAATGATGCCAAACTAACCGCAAAGACAAGGTCGCTACTTTCTATGACTATAATTGAATCTTCCTTGTAAAAAGTGCTCATTACATCATCTTCCAAATTATCATCAATATCATACGGCTGTTCACAAGAAAGAGTTGCAGTTAATTTCATGTCAGTTTTTAGAACACCAGGGTTATTGATTTTGATTGTAGGGGCATATTCAGAAGCAGTGATATCAATTATTTTTGTAACTTCCCAGTCACCCTTATCTGTTTTTACATTAACTTGACAAATTGTATTTACAAGTCTTTCATATGTCGGTGCTCTTTGAATTCCAATTAGGATATCTCCTTCTGCATTAAATGAGTGAATTCCAATATTCCATCCACTTGCTCTTGAGATTGTTGTGACACTTTCCTCTGATAGTGTTCGTCCATAACTATCAACGATTAACAATGTTATTTTCACAGTTCCTGCCGATGGAACCCAACCGCTAATATTTGCTTCAACAGTAGCATTTTGCCCTGCACCAATAACAATCGTTTGTTGTAGTAATTCCACCTTCTCACCAGAATCAGTTACAATCATCATAGTGGCATGGAGAGATTCATCCTGTGACGCAAACATTGAGCAATCACCAACACTGCCACTCAATTCAATTCTACCGAGATTTTCAAATGAGTTGCTATTCAATGAACAATCCACTGTAACATTAGGAAGTGCTTGACCACTCACGTAAACCTTCAACGGTGTTTGAGAATTAGGTTGGTCCAGTATTATATCATTAGATGATGTTCCCAATGTAAAACTAAGTGTATTTCCTTGCTGCTGGAATGAATCCGAACTTGATAGTTGTAAATCGGAATTAAGTGATACGGATAGTTGTTGACCCTCTATTCCAAATAGTACTGGGGATGAAGTAAATGCAACTTCGCTTGCCTCTACTTCAATATCATATGAATGAAGGCCAAGAGTCGGATGAGTAATTTCTATCGATACAAGGAAACGTTGCCCATCCCAATTGGCATCTGGAATTAGATTAATTGGAATGCCTAATGATTGCCGTGGAGCAATTACCATCTGTGAGTCACCAGATACTTCCCAGCCGCTTGGCAATCCACTAACACTTAACTGGAGGATAGAAACATCATTTCCGAGGTTATTGACCCATGCTGTAGGCAAACCACCAGTCTGCGATAGCATCCAAATACCGCTATGCTCAATGTTGATATTAGGGGCAGCACCGACGCGAACAGGAATTTCTTCAACAATAGAGCCGGACCCATCCGAATCTGAAATACGCAATCTCAATACTCCAACTTCTCCAGCAACTGACTCAACCGGCGGAGTGACAAATACTGTGATAGTGGACATTTGTCCCGGTTCTATTACACTGCCATTAGATGGAATCTCAACCATCCACCCCTGCCCTGCCTTTGTGAACCAAGGCGATTCGGGTGAATTGCCTAATTGCTGTACTGTTAGTGTGATATTTTGTCCCTCAGGAACAACTTCTAGTGAGGTTTGGCTGAGATTAAATCGCCATCCAGATACATGATCAACAGTAATGTTGACAATAGTTTGACCAATCATCAAAGCCCCGCTATACAAATCAATAGTCATAGTAGCTTCAGTTCCAGCCCATGTATCAGAAGGTATGCTAACTGGCAATACAATATTTTTTGTCGCGTTAATCTCAACTATGCCACTACTAACCTCTTGAGCACTCCAAGATGAGGCATCATTTCCAGAATATGACATTGAAAAACTTGGCTTCATAGTGATATTGTCTATTGAATTGCCGATATTTGTCAATGTAATATTCAATTCAAGTAATTGAGAAGGAGTCACATTGATTGTATGGCCGCCTTGCAAATCTAAATCCCATTGGTGGTCTGGCTCGGCTTCAACATCCATATACACCGTAGCAATGGCAGATTCATTGATAATCGATTGCCATGTAAATGCTAATTGGAATGGCGTTTGCGCAGGTATCTCTTGAGATAATGTGACATCTACTGTCGCAATTGTAGTTGCAAGAGCACCTAAGGTCCTCTGAGGATTGTATAGTTGGAAATCTACCTCTGGGGCAGATGCCATTCCAGCACCGGCAACTGAAACAGCGCTGAGAATATACTCATCTTGACCATTTCCAGGGTTTTCAAGTCGCAATAATATTCGCTGAGACTCACTAACATTCATTGAAACAATTTCTTCGCCTATTTCAGGAAGTGGTGAAAGAATAGTTGCCTCTGCTCTATGAACTTGAACCACTTGCAAAGTAAACAATAAATCATGGTCGACCAACATTGAGTCATTATTTTGAAAAGTATGTCTTGCTGGTAGTGCATTAACTGGCAAGATGACCGACAATGTACCAATAGCCTCTGAATTTCCAACACCATCCATCTCTAATGTATTTCCATTAATCGTTAAGTCGCCACTTGCAGACCAAATCCAATTACTATGAATCATTTGGGCGGCTGCC
>DUCL01000187.1:0-8791 GCA_012959845.1 Candidatus Poseidoniales archaeon | reverse complement strand
CTTGCTGGTAAATCAGCATTAACACTCCATTCTAAGGTTACATTTGGAAGAGTTCTACTATGTATTGGGCTAACTACTACAGCACTTGCAGTTAAATTGATGTCCATGTTTTCACAAATTGTTTCACTGCCACTGCCGATACAAATAGTCAGTGCAGTGGATGTAGAACTTCCCAATTGAGTCATCGAATCAACATGGAGAGTGGCGAATAACTCTACTTTTTCATTTGGATCCAAATCTAGGGAAAACACTTCAATTCCATCAGCAGTTCGCAATGAAGGAGTCCCGCCCCAAGAAGGTGCAGTCCAATCAATTGATGTTGAAGATTCATGTGCATTACCCAAGTTTTCGACCATTATCCAGGCTGACGCATCATATCCCGGTCGACCAACACCCTGAGTTGTGCCAAGCCCATCTGGGCCGACAATGGATAGTCCACGGGTACGCAAGACTTCTATCGGCAATCTAGTTGTAAACGAGATATTGGCATCACTATCCAATGTCACAGTAATGTCAACGAATGAATTTTCATCTCCTAATGCACTAGAAGGAATACTCGCATCAAAAAGGATTTGATGTGGACTATTTGGTTGTAAATTAGGATTGGTTACCGAAGCAGAGTCTACATCAAATGTCCACCCATTTGGTAAGTTTGAATCGTCCCAAGTAACAGTCCAATCAGAAGTTTTAGAACCAATCGCGGTAAAATCAATTGCAATTTGTGAACTAGAGCCCGGAGAAATGCGCTGATTTTCACTTGGAATGTCAATTCTTACAACATAAGGCTCGACAACAATTAATTCGCTTGTGACGATATTATTATCTTCCCGTGCTTCAGTAATGTTGTTGTTAATATCTAACCTCAACTCTACATTGTGTATTCCCAATTCAGCAGTAATATCTACGCTGAATGTTTGAGGGCCACCTTCACCACTCGGTGCGATAGGCTTGACTTCGTCAAATCTTTGTCGCTTAACCTCAACTCCATTTACCAATATTACAGCATCTACACTATCATCATTGGTTGCAGTTCCGAAATTGGAAAATTGTCCAGTGATTGTCACTTGTTGGCCAGGGTCAACCTGTGCTGGGTTGAAACTAATCCCTCGCCCATCTGCCAAAGGTGCAAGGTCAGTTGCTCTTTGTGAAACAAGAGTATCCCCTATCAAAATGTCCAGAGTTCCGTCACCATCCATGTCAGCGATTGCAGGCGCAGCCCATGCTCTGTGTGGCAGGGAAAGAGGACTTGACCAAGCATTTGAGATGTCAGCAGAGGCACCACTCACTCCATCAAATGCCCACAATCTCTTGCCAAATGCGACAATTATTTCCGGTGTTGAATCGCCATCTAAATCCATCCATATAGGTGGTGAAACAGCAATTTCATCATTATCAGTTCCCGCTCCTCTCTGCATATCTCGTGACCACTCTTTGAGAGGGGTCTGCAATGAAATATCATGACAACCAACCATACCTTTCCGGTTGAAATTAAACGACGATTCCGAATACCAAGTGACCCAGCATAATCTGTCGTGTATGCCATCATCGTCGGTGTCAACAACCAATGGCTGTGCGTCTGCATATCCGTTTGGTGTTCTAAAGTTGAATATTTCATCTGTGGATGTCATTTCCATTCCAATAAATCTAGCACCCTGACCACTAGTTCTTCCATTTGCATCGGTCGGGACGGTCAAAATCATCTCAGGTGCATCATCATTATCCAATTGAGCAATCACTGGCCCTGGCAAGCGTAGACGAGGCGCATCCTCATCATAATCAGTCCCTTGAATAGCAACGCGTTCCCAATCCAATGAACCAGTAGCACCATCAACTCTCCATATCCACATACTTCCAGTACTAGAATCGATAGTGGTTAGAACAATAGCGGTATTAGTCGAATCCAAAGCAGCCCAAGTAGGGTCGCTGGGATGAGTCCCTCTATCAAGAGCCACTTCCCAATCTGCTACGGGTGCAGAATTTGCAGTCAAGGGTAATGCGACGAGAGTAGGGTCATTGGTATTGTCATTGACTAGTGCTAAGACCAGTTCTGGAGTTCCATCAAGAGATAAATCTGCTAATAGAGGTTGAGTGATTGAATAGTGATCGCTTTGTGAGGTTGGCAGGTGCGGACTAGTGATTCCAATTCTGTAATCAGCATTTGAATACGACCACAGTTTTTCATTGCTATGCCCGCTAGTTTGCCAACCAGATTCAGAACAAATCAATTCAGGAGACCACATTTCAACAACAAGCGCGGCAGCGGTATCGTATGTGACAACAATCTCCATTCTGCCATCATCATCAACATCAAAAATAACGGGGGTAGATCTAATTGTCCTCGTTTCACCTAAGTTCACCTGCCATGCTGTTTTTGCATCATCACCAGAAATAATTGTGAGTTTACTATCAAAACCATTTCCATTTGATTCGCTTAGGATTAGAACTGCAAATAAATCACCTTGTCCACATCTTTCCTTTGCAGCTTCTGGGGCGGTAATTGAATTTGAAAAATCGCCGATTACAGAACCGTATGCATCGGAGCCATCGTTATTATCAAACGCCTGCCAGTTTACTACGGGTGAATCAATAATTCCATATTCACTAATATCACTAACATTTCCTTGTCCTGGTCCTCCATTTACTGAATGCAAAGGCATTGTTCCGTTATGTGTTGCAGTCCGCCCATATTGAGCCCATGGCTGACTTAATTGGTCCCATGGTTGGCCTGAAACATTCATTGGTTGGTCATTTTCTTGTAATTCTGAGACTCTATTTTGGTAGGTAATTATCGGTGATAATGAAGTCAATATCAAGAGTAATAGGGGCACTAATACCACCACTTGTCCCCGTCGTAAAGACAGCATACGCTCTGACATCGGAAGGATGTGGACAGTGGGGGTTGTTATGGGTTATGCTTGAGAGTACCTCCTATGCATCAATTTGTCCACTGAAAAACTCCCGCCAAAGGGTTAATTTTGTGGTGCGATTATTGTTCGCAGTATTGCGTTATCAACAGTTTGAATTAAATAGGGGTCGTCGGTGGCGAGAACGAATTCGCACAACTTCTCTCCCGAGGCAACAGCCGGTGAAGGACGGAATGGGTCACTGCGCCCCTCCGCCTCATCTATTGCCACGGTAGAAAAGAAAGCGGAGAGGTGAAAATATGTACAAAGTCGTAAGCAAGGAGGATACAATCCGTATTCCTGCAGAATATATGCGAAAGGGTCAATCCCTTGACCAACACATTGACCGACTCGCAATGACTGCTTTTGAAGGCCGTTTCGATGATGATAATCGCTTCATTCTTGTAACAAATAATCACAAGCCAATTGGAAGAGGTCGAATTATTCACGGAGATGGTGCGATATACCAACGTGTAAGTTTTGACGCAGTACTTTTCTGTATGGACGATTATGAAATCGTTGAAGGTGCAGTATCCGAGGTCAATGATTTTGGTGCATTCGTACGTATTGGTCCGATGGAAGCCCTTCTTCACAAGTCTCAAATTTTGGAAGAGATGGTCGAATCCAATGTTGGAATGGGATGGATAGAAGGGCGAGTAAGCGGTCGCAGAATCGGAGTCGGTTCATCTGTCCGTTCCCGAATCGTATCACTTTCACCTGATACAAGTGACCCTCGCCGCTCAAAGATTGGTCTAACCAGTAAGCAACCAGGTTTAGGTTGCCACGAGTGGTTGAAGGAAGATGCAGAGAAAGGTTCTGAGTGAGGTGTTTTGATATGGCGGCAAAGAAACCATCTGCATGCGGTGAATGTCACCTCGTATTAGCGGACGGCGTTGACCAATGTCCACGTCATCCATCATCTAGAGTTTCAAGCGATTGGAACGGATATGTAATTATCATGCAACCTAATAGATCAGAGATTGCTAAGCGACTACAGGTTGAGCTGCCTGGAAAATATGCTCTAAAAGTGAATATCAACTGATAGGAGATGATTGATATGGAAATAGTAGATAGAACCGAAAATAAAATACTTAACAGAGTTGAAATAAGTTTCAAGTGGCAGCATATTGGCAAAGCAACACCTTCACGCAAGGATGTAATGAATTTGGTAAAGACCCTAGAACCGGGCTCCAATCCTGAATTGATCATTGTAAAGGATTGCAATACAAGATTTGGGCAACCACTAACCACAGGACTGGCTTTCATATATTCTAGTGAGGATGCCATGAAGGTAGAACCTGACTATATTTTCAAGCGCCATGAGTCACTACGAACCGGTAGTTCTTCAACTAAAAAAGCGGTTGAAGCGAAGGTGGAAGAAGTAGTGGAAGAAGTAGTGGAAGAAGTAGCGGAAGAAGTAGCAGAAGAAGGAGGTGACGAATGATGGCTGACGGTCCAAAATCTGGAGCAAAGTGGTCCAAGTATTCCGTTGCTGATGACGGCACTCTAATTCGTAACGCAGAATTTTGTCCTTCATGTGGTCCAGGAGTATTCCTTGCCAATCATAAAGACCGCAAATCTTGTGGTCGCTGCGGACACACTGAGTCCAACGAGTGAATAGAAAATATTCATAGATTGGATAATTTCCAATTGCCGTCATTGAATAAATTCCACCATTGCCCGTCGATATTTAGGCAATGCACTGGTATTTCGGAAAATTCACAAATAGTTGGCTCATCGAGCAATAATACTTCTTTTCTCCAACCTGAAATTCTCCACGCACCTGATGCAGAATCCCAGATTGCGTTTTGAATAGGACCTGTGATATCAGTTTGCATTCTCAATTCACTGTCTGTTAAGTGAAAAGCTTCACCATTATTGCTACAAATTAATTCATGCTGTGACTCTCTATACACATGTTCCACAACTGCATCAATCTCAACAACTTCATTTCTGATAATTGTTCCATCATCAGCATTTAGAACCAATCTGCCGCCAGCAGCACACCAAATGTGTATCTCAGAACCGATAAAATCCATACAAATGGTTTCGTCGCCCCTCGGCATACTGCTAACTTCTGGCCACACCGGTGGAGGACTTCTCCATTTTTCACTAGAATCTGCATTCAAACAGTAAACTCCCTGATTCAATAGTACAAATGCAATCCGTTGACCATCTGTGGTCAGTGCTAAGGTTTGAGAATACAATACTCTAGACCATGTGTTTCCAGCAGGATGAAGGGCGGTTTCCAATGATTTTTGAATTCTCAATTCTGCTCTAGTTGGGCCTTCAACAAATTTATTGTCCAAATTTATCGATGCCATTCTCGCTAGCATTAATTCTGCATCCAACCATGTTGCGACCAAATTGTTGCCAATGATGCAAGCGTGGTCAATCGAAATTGGAAATGGATTAACAGGTTCATCTGAGTATGACAAGTTAGGATTTAGTCGCAAAATCTCCCCATCATGTCCAATTGCCAAATATCCTTCTTCAAGTTGTAAAATACGACTCGGTATAAATGGCAGTTGCGGGGGGGTGTCAATTGCCATATCATCATCTAAACATTCGATGGTTGTCAAACCTTTGGCGCATAGCAATGAAATGTCAGTGCTATCTGGCTAATTTCGTGGCAGGGAAAAACATCATTCTAATCATCGTCAGTGGTGGTGATATCGCTTCTACCAATCAAGCAGATAAATTACTTGAAATGGGGCAATGGGATGCCCTGCCAAATATTGAGGGTAATATTGCATATTCACTGAGTAATGTGAGAATGTGGATACTGCCGGATGGAGTTTTGTTTGAAGATGACTTAGATCTCAGATGGCAAAATGAAACTGGAGAACTTGTTAGCGAGGTAATATTTCCTTCACGCCACGCAGCAGCAAGTGGGCAAGCATCACTTACTATTCACCCAATAGGAATTACTGGCGTAGTGGATGATGAAGAGATTCGCTATGGTGGAAGGGCAGGAGATGCACCACCTCCTAACCCAAGGATTGCATCATGGTGGAGAGAATTAAACCGCCTGACAAATTCCATTCAGGCCAGCGATAGAGAGAATGATTTGAAGCGTTTTGACCTCTCTCTTGAGGTAACTCACCATGGGCCATGGTTGTCATCGCCTTCATTATTCATTGAAGTTGGTTCTACTGCAGAAACTTGGCATCATCAAGGTGCTGCTGATTTACTAGCAGGGATAATATTTTCTGGGCTTGCTTTGGATGGGGGCTCAGGGTTCGGCCAATGGGATGAATCAAAAAATTCAGGAGAACTGGTAGTCATTACATTGGGCGGGGGCCACTATGCGCCGAGAGGGAATTTACTCGGCCTAAACGAGGGTATTTGGATTGGTCACATGCTCGCAAATTATGCTCTACCATTCATTGCACCAGAGTCTGAAGGCGGGGTAGTACAGGGTCAGTGGAAGAATTCTATTGATGCTGCTGTAAAATCGACAAGAAAGGCATTCCCTGGTGGAAAAATCATCTTTTCATGGGATAAAAAATCATTCAAAGGGTGGCAGAGGCAAGCAATTCGCAATAGGGCAGCAGAATTAGAAATTCCTTTACTCAACTCAAAATCTGTTCTTGAAATGTTAGTATAAGGCACAAGTGGTGAACAAAATACTCAAGAATCGCCTACACATGCAATAGGTTAGGGTGACATCATGGTTGGACTATTCTCTCGCATGATAGTTGCCACTACCATACGAATGCCGAAGTGGTTTGTAGGTTGGGTGTCAAAAAGATATGTTGCAGGGCCAAATTTGGAAGGTGCTGTTAATGTTATGAAGCGCCTTCAGTCAGAAGGGGCCTGTTTCACAATTGATGTACTCGGTGAGGAGATTTCCTCTATACAAGAGGCAGAATATTTCCTATCGGAATATGTTGAAGTCGTTAAGGCAATATCCAAAAATAATTTAGATGCCAATCTAAGTATCAAACCGACAGCATTCGGATTGTTAATTGACAAAGATAAAGGTATGAAAAATATTGAGGAATTAGTTTCTATGGCAAAACAACATGATATGTTCGTTCGCCTTGATATGGAAGACCATAGAGTGACTAGCGATACAATACAAGTCGTGATTGATTTGCACGAAAAGGGCTTTACCAATGTCGGAACTGTGTTGCAAGGAAGATTGTTTAGAACCCCTGATGACATAAATAATTTACAGCAGAGGTTGTCCTCCTTTGCGGATTATAGAATTTGTAAGGGGATATATCTTGAACCGGATTCGATATCGCACACAAGTTATTCACAAATAGTTGAAGCTACAAATGCATGTATTGATAGAATGTTGGATGCAGGTGCCTATACAGCCATTGCCAGTCATGATCTTCCAGTAATTAAGCACACTTTGGCCTCTCTAAAATCGCGAGAAATGGGCCCTAATATTGAGGACCCAAGAAAAAATGCAGGTCCAAAACGACCTCATAAAGGGCCTGGTTATGAATTTCAAATGCTACTTGGAGTTAGAGGCCCGATGCGCAGAAAATTAGCAAAGCAAGGACATAGAACAAGAGTATACATTCCCTATGGTGAAAAATGGTATGAATACAGTATTAGGAGATTACAAGAAAACCCTACTATTGGTACTCAAATTGCTAAAGCATTCATTATGCCTTGGACAAATAGACCTTAATCACTTTTCAAGGAATGCCACTAATGTTCCTCCAAATAAAGGATTGAACGCAATGTAATGGGTTTCAGTAGTTGATTGAATTAGATTAATCCAAGAGTTAAATCCCTCCACAACGGCCATTCCCACCTTATCATCTTCAGCAATATCTCCTGCTGGAACAAGAGGTTCTAAGGTAAATAATACCCCGCCCTTGGCCAGCAATGGTAGCATTTGCTCAACTTGGTGAGCTACATTTTCCCCATTACAATCAACGATAATAACATCTGCCTGAGATTGGATTGGTGAATCTCCGACCTCAATTCCAGATTTTGAAGCAGCATTCCAAGCATTTGTTTCGGCTATCAAAGAATCTAGATCCCCTACAACTATTTTTGTCCAACTTTCTGCCTTATATCTAGTCATCAAGCGATGAATAATAACTCCAAATTTCGCCCCATTTTCAACTATATCATAACGAGTTGGTTGCCAATCATCGTGCTCAATCAAATCAAATATCCAAGCAGAACGATGACCGATTCCCCCGCCAATTTCTATGATTCTATCAGGTCTAATTTTCCCAATTGCATCCCTTACTCGTCTTATGACCGATATTGACCAAGTCTCTAAGCCCATATGGCTTAATTGAGCAGAAATATTTGCTGCGATTGCAGGTTCATCGCGGCTTCTATTTTGGTCGGGAGACAGAATCGAAGACAATACCTCATCCTTCGAGAGCGCAATTGCATTCTCATCTACTGACATGTTTTGGCCTCACATATCCACCCTTTCAAGCCTCGTATTTTGTTTTCACGCCAAGCGGTGGCTTCAAACATGAGTTGCATGGCGCTTGTAATTAGGGGTCATTATGGAAGACGATTGGGGCGAAGAAGATTACGAGGTCGAAGAGGTCCTCGAAAATGCCACCCATTGTGAGGAATGTGACGAATTAACAGGTCACGAGATTCTAAAGCAGAGAGCCAAAGGTAAGGGTTTTGATTATTTAGTGAAGTGCGAACAATGCTCATATATTCACAATCTGGATATTAGGCCACCTGCTTTGATTAGTATTCCATTTACATTGACAGATGGCCCTGAATCAGAAACAATTAATCTGGAAGTGGATGAAGATGAAGAATTCATTGTCGAAGATGTTTTTGACCAATCAGAAATGTTATGGAGAATCAATCAAATATTAGTCGGTGAAGGAAGAAAAGTAAAGTATGCTACCGCCATAGATGTAAAGGGAATCAATGCAATT
>DUCL01000186.1:14082-14744 GCA_012959845.1 Candidatus Poseidoniales archaeon | reverse complement strand
TCTCAGATGTTTCAGACATTCTGACCAAACATGTTCATGATGTTATTGATCATGCTTTCGTAGTATATTCAGGAGATGACAAGGGGATTGCTGCATGTTCTGTAATGGGAGATGAACATCGTACAGTTATCGTACCATTCATTCCAACCGCAGAAAATTTAGCCAAATGGGCATTTGAACAAGTTGAACCTCACATTAAAACCTCATATGGAAATCGTCTTAGATTAATTGCCATGCACTGCCGAGAGACTCCTAAGAGTATTGCAAGTTGGAGAATTTGATTATTCGATTCGTCGTCGTCGTTTTCTCTGCCAATTTTCATCACCTTTGAGGTGCTGAATGGCTGTGGTAGCCTCCACCAATCCTCCAAGGATTCTCGTTGCTTCATCGTTGGTTAGCATGCTGCGCATTAGTGAACGCTGTAATGTGTGCTGGAAACTGAGAGTATGCTCATCAACACCAGATAGCGACTCTGACATTTCAACAATGGCTTGATTTAATTTATCTCTAAGTTGTGGGTTGATATTTCTTTCAAGAGGGACTAAACTAGGCATTGCAGGGTCACCACCTTGATTGTCGATTACGCGACTTCTGTGTAATTCGTAAAGTACGCTATTGACTGCATGGCTCAAATTAGCAATAGGATAACCCTCCCATGTTGG
>DUCL01000186.1:0-14058 GCA_012959845.1 Candidatus Poseidoniales archaeon | reverse complement strand
AATCTTCGGTCGACAAACCCTTGCCCTCTTCACCAAAAATTATCGCAACCTTTTCAGTAAAAGTGGATAATTTATCGGCCACCTCCCAAGGAAATAGAAAATGTCGGAAAAATGTTTTCTTGCCCTTTTCTCTTTTTCCAGAGGTTCCAATTACTAATGATACATCCTCAGTGGCCTTATCAATTGATTCATATGTTTGACAATTTTCTAATATTATGCCAGCATGTTTTGCTCTTTTTCTGGCTTCAATATCATCTGGAGAACATATTGGGTTAACCAACCTCAAGTTGCAATACCCATGATTAAGCATGGTTCTACATACTGCGCCTAAATTGCCTGGGTGTGTTGCTCCAACCAATATTACTTCGAGTTGATATTCACTTTTTGGTAAAGGCAAATCAACTCTATCACCCATAGTCATTCCTCCTCTTGATAAGATTCTTGCCAAGCCATTATCCATCGAGGATCGCATGGCTGGTAAATGAAAAAGAGGAAACCTCCTTCTCTATCCTCCATTACAATTGAACGCTTACGGATACCGTGGATGTTTCTTAAATGTAGAATCAATGACTCTAATACATCTCCATTCGGATGATGCACGCTTACTGGTGTGCGTTTCCAATGAACGCGCACCGCCACAAATAACACCTCAATCTGTGCGGCGTAGTCTGTAACGAGTAACATATCCGGCAATCCAGTTACGTAGTTTCTTGGATTCCACATCGGTTAATTGAGATACCATTATCTTGTTGTGGTCAAAATCTTCAGTGAATTTCTCACCGTGTTCTTCAACTAAACGGATGGCTCTTATTTTTATGAAACTTGGTCTAATATTTCCCATAATATTCACTCCTCAAATAATTTTACTTCAATAGGGATATCTGGTTCATCGTGGCGAGTAATTTGTAATTTAATCTTACGTGGAGGGTTTTCAATTCCACGAGACCAAATGTACTCGTTTACTGCCGGGTCTATCCAGACTACTTCTTCTTCTGTTACCTTCAAGTGTTGAATTACTTGATTCTTGATAATTTGTATTGCACGAGGAGCGCGCTTGTATCGGGTTATATTCCATGCATGGCGCAATGGAACTATTAATTCGGATTGATTTGCTCTTGCCATAATAATTCACCTCAGCGTTGTAGCTTACTGCGTCTCCAGTGGTGTCTCTTAGGGTGAGATACCGTGTTTCGGTCGGTCTTCAACATGATCCATACAGGGACACGTCTATTCTGCTTTCCCGCTTTTAGCAGGCGTATTTTTTTTGCGGCTGGCTTATTACTTGACATTTCGAGCACCTTCTCAGATTCTTCGGATGGACGCACTATGGCGGCTCTTGGATTGGGATGCGAGCAATTGTTTGAATTGCTCGTCGTTTATTGCACCTTGAATGCGACCTTCGTCGTTCATCTTCATCAAGGCTACTCTAATGCTATCTGCACGTTGTGGAGTAGCCATTGCAATAGTTGCTAAACGTGAACGTGCTTCAGGAGAAAGAATTGTTTTGAGAATAGCACTGGTGTTTTGTTCATCAACTTGTGCTTGATGTGCCTTTATCTCAGCATCTGCTTGCGCTGATGCTTGCTGTTGTAATTGCTTTTGCAACTCCAAGCGGCGTTGTTCTCTTAATAGAGACAACTCATTATCTTGAGTTGCCGCCATAATACTCACCACTTCACTTCCTTCAGTACTTATCTAGGCCTGGGAATTGTTCATTTGCAGCAGACCTGCAATCATGAGCAATTTCGTTTAGCATCTTTTGGCCAGCACTGGTAACTCGGCGACCTGCATAGAGTTGAACTTCTCCATCTTCGGTATCCAAAGTCTTTGTAGGAACCTTTTCGACTAATCCTGCGGATTCAAGTTGTTGAAGAGATGTACGAATAATATGGCGGCCAGCAACTCCCGGTGTATTCGGCATTGCACCGTTATCCTTGCTTCCACCATATGCTTGTGATAGATGTGTAACTCCGATAGGACCTTCTCTTGCTACCTTTCTCAAGATTGCAGCAGACCTTAGGAACCACCAGTTTTCTTGGGAAGGAGGGCGCTCACGAGAGACTCCAGTCTTGACGAATCCAGCCCAATCAGGGGTGTCGATTCCATCGGTTGTAGCGATTCTCTCAGCAAGAGCTGGGATGAGGAGTTCAGCGGGGATATCATAGAACGTGGTCATGACTGGACACCAAGCAATTCGCCGACTTATCTCCCCTATATCAAGGAAACGGGTAAGAGTGGGGTACTGATTGGCCATCCATCGCATGAATTGGTGTGCATTTTGTTGGTGCAAGTGTTGATGAAGTGGATTCTTTTCGCCCTGCATGATGAAGAAAGCCTTGGCCCAAAATCCAAACCTTCTTAGGACGCTTTTAGGCCTTTCATTTACACTAATTTTCTTATTATCATATGCTGTGTATGGCGCGACAATAGCCCCGTCATACTACATTTATGAGACAGAGGCAACGACAACAGAGATGCAAGGGGTTGAACCTCAGCACTGGTATAACGAAGAAAATAATACTACCACTTGGGCATGGGAATTTGCATTGGATGGTCAGAATTTGACTTGGGTTAATTTGACCGCTATGGATTTGTCACATGGAGCAATCGTGAAATTATCGAGCGGAGCGTATTTGTTTAGCCATCACCTGTTGGGGATTTCAAACGCTAGAGATTTTTCATGCCAAGAACAATGTCAGAAAAATGTCACACATCAGGTAATATCTGAGAGTGGAGAAGATGTTTCGATTATTGCTCTTACAGCATTAGATCCCGCTAGAAGAAATAATGGCTCGGTCTATGGAGAAGATATTGGCATTGCTGAAGATAAAGCAAGGGCAGAAATTGAGTATCTCCACTCCCCCTCAATCATCAGAGTTGAAATAATTGAGCAGGGAAATAGAAGTACCAATCCAAGTATTGAACTGACAAGTGTTAACGAAGAGTTTGACTCTATCACTGTTTTTTCCGTTGATGCTGCGACTGAATTTGTATGGGCATTGGCCTCAGTTGTGGGATGTTTTGCTGTAATATTAGTTCCGTCATTTACAATATTTTTTGCGGCAAGGGCTAAAGAAAAGAGAGATAACTTGAAACTAATACAGCAGCGAGAAGATGATGAAAAATCAATCAATGAAAATTAATATCTGCATTGCGATTCTAATATTATCAACGATGAGATATCGTCACTGCTCTCATATAGATAGAATCATTGTGCCTACATGAGGGGCATGAGGCAATTACCACTGATTTTCGTTTTGATGATATTATTGTCCTCAAATATTTCGCTGGACAATTCTAGTTTGAGGGATGAGCGATATGATAGCACCTCGGCTAGAGCGACTGGCGTTGATTTGTCAGTGACGAATTCATCCTATAGTTATGCTAATTCGGTTGATGAAGACAAATACAGAATGTTTTCATCTAACTTCCCTATCTTAGGATTTAGCAAACCATATGAATTATATGTGGTTGATACTATGGTGAATGTGCCAATTAGCGCCAATATTGTTGTCGAAAATTTTGGTACAAATCCTTCAGGTACTATAGATATTAATATCAAACTGTTACACAATGAATATACTCAATTTGAAATTGTAAATGATACTGTGCAAATGGCATCGCTAAATGGTGGTTCCTCAAACAGCATAAAGCATCAATTTACCCCAACATATTCAGGAAACCACACGATCCAGATTACTGCAACGTCCACAATTGTTGATGATAACCACAATAATGATGTGTGGTCAAAGGGTTTTGCTGTTGGCTATCAATACTACAATTGTGATGTATTAACATCATGGACTGTTGGAAATTTGTGGTCTTCTAATGCTGATGCTGCATTGTCTAAAGGCAAAGCATGCCACGTGGGAGCAGGGGCAAGTGCAACTTATAGCAATGGAATGCAAACTTCCCTAATCACACCTGCCATGGATATGTCAGATGCTGTTGAGAACCCCCATCGAACTAATGGAATCACCTTCTTTTACACAGGGAGTGCTGCGACTAACGACCACATGAAAATTTACTCGAAAAATTCCGCTGGCGGATGGAACGAATTGGCAACGATTAGCAATACAATAGATAACAACTTCAATGATGGCAGTAATTGGCAGACTTTTTCTGTCAGCAACAAGGGATTCGCTTCTCCACTAATACCTGTTCCACAGGCTGACTTCCACTCACAATCACAATTTAAGTTTGAATTTTTTAGTGATACATCAGGAGTTGACATTGGCTATTGGTTTGATGATTTAGTGATTTTGTATGACCAAAAGGTAAAGCCTTCAGAGTATAGTTTGAGTTCTAACGGTGTATCAACTACTGGGTCATTGCCAGGAGATTGGGGGTCAGTTAGAGTTGAAGTTACCAATGATGGTAATATTACTGATTCATTTATTCCTTCTTTAATTGGTCTACCTAATGATTGGCAAGTATATTATTCCCATACTAATGGTATTGCCCTTAATCCACAAACTGGCGTGACATTATATCCTGGAGAGTCTAAACAAATAGATTTGAAAATAATGCCAGACGTTAATGAATCGACAGGATTTACGCAAATGACCTTCAAGGCATATTCTGATTACTACAATGAAGTAAATACTACATTGCCAGTTCAATTTCAGGTATTAGCAGATAGAATACCTCTGATTACTGCACCCGAGCAACGCCCAAATTGCCCTCCAGGAAATACCTGCACATTTTCAGCACTTGTTGAAAATATTGGGGCAGCAACCGATGTCTTTGATTTGACAATTGACCAAACATCGCTCGCGAGTGGGTGGCAGGTGGGATTGGAGTGGACACAGGCTAGCAGCATATTGGTCAGACCCGATACCCCTGTGCAGATAGTTGCCAAATGATTGCGCTCCCGATACAATTTCATCTTTCAAACTAACAGCCACTTCCCAGAATGACTCGAGGAGATCCCACGAAGTTGAAATTGATATTTCTGCATCCATGATCTCAAACGCTAGTGTGGAAGCAACCAATACACAATCATCCGATGAATGGGTGGTTATTGCTGGTGAAACTAAAACAATTTCATTCACAATAACAAATCATGCAACGAGACAAGATATTTTTGAAATGTCTGTACAATCCAGTGGTGGAATGTTATGGGTTGTTGAGCAACCAACTAGACCGAATGCTGTGATTAATTCAGGTGCTTCAACGGCATTTACAATTCAAGTTATTGCGCCAAATAATGCTCAAGCAGGCGATAGCGGCCCTAGTATTACTCCGATTATTACTTCAACAAGAAGTGGTATGACATTTATGGGATTAGAATTTAATGAATTAGAAGTTGAAGCAATTGATGACATTGTTTTGAGATTGATTGATTCACCAACAAAATTAACTCCTGGTGTTGCAAATAAAATCACAATTGAAATTGAAAATGATGGGAATGGACCAACACAAGCAGTGATTGACTTACCCAATCTACCAGAAACATGGCAATGGTGGGTTCGGGTTGCTGACCAAAATCATACGGGCCCAATCGACTTATCCGCCTCATATGATTTGCAAGACATCAAAGTTGTAGAAATATGGATTTTGATATCAATGACTGAATCTGCTGGAATATTGCATTCAATAGAAATTACTGCATCCTTATTCGCTGATGGCATTGATATTAATCCATTGGATAATATTATTGAAATCAATGCTATTACCGCATCACACAGACAACCACAAATTACCAACTATTCCAGTCAGGGCAGTGCGATGGCTGGTTCAACCGCATCAGCAAACCTCACCATACAAAACATTGGAAATGCAGTGGATAATCAGATTTCTGTACGAGCGATTATTTCATCCTCTCCACCCGCCCCTGGAATAATCAGTTTCTTTTCAGTTGGTGCAAATGGCGGCGCACTTCCTGTAGGTGAGTGGTCAGTAATTACTCTCAAAGGTGGAGAGGAAACTACTCTCAATGTCGATATGATACTTCCCGAGGGAGTTTCACTCAATACAAGAATAATTGTGAGATTCGAAGTTATTGGCGGATTAGATTCAGAACTGTTCCCATACGAATTGGACTACGATGCTATGATTATTGTTGACTCAAGGCGCTCAATGACTGCGGTCTCTAGCCCGATAAGCAATGAATCAAATGTCTATGGTGTCGCAGTACCTCTATGGATAAATGTAACTAGTACATCCACAATGAGCGAGAATTATATCATTAGTAGCAAAGTTCCTGAAGGGTGGCAAGTAGTCTGTCTTGGCATCCTAATGAATGAAAGTGGTTACCCAGTTAACACAGTGGCTGGACACATTGATGCGCAGGAAAAATATGTTTCATGCGACATACACAGACTTTCGGGAGTTCTTGAAGGGCAGGTAGAAATTATTGTTAGCAGCCAAGATGGAACCTTGACGTGGCAGGATAAACAATCCATACATTTCCAAGAACAAATCGATGGTTCATTTGCACTTAGTACAGAATTAATGGTTGCAGGCGGTCTAGCTATATTGGTATTTATTGCGCTAATTGCGGTGTTGATTAAAAAACGAAGTGTGGAAGTGGATGAAGTAGAAATTGAAGATGAGGAGAAAATTGTCATTCAAATATCTTCGGGCCCTCCAATTTCTCAAGCAAACGGACCTCCAGCCACACAACAACTGGCATCACCAACTCCACTAATTAGCCATACAGATCAGCCATCTAACGCACCAACAGGTCCGCCTCAAAATAAGGTCACCGTTAAACAAGAAGAAATTCAAGCAGTAGAACAGATTTCTGCTGGACCTCCATTACCAGAATCGGGATTACCTGTAGGATGGTCAATGGAACAATGGAATCATTATGGCCAACAATATTTGGATGGAAATCTTTAGATAAAGCAAAATGGTGAGGAATGGTGGAGATGTTTATGGCATCATATCCACCTCTCTGGTATGGATTGCTGTTTGTTGTTTCAATATGCGGAGTAGCCACTTGGTATCTGCGCAATTTCACTACTAAAGAGGAGTTGACTAAACTTGTTGCATTCTCCGGCATTATTGCAATGATTAGTTTATTGGGTTGGACATTGGCTGAATTTTGAGTGATTTATATGACTGCTATTGTTGATTCTTCAAAGAGCCCATATTCGGAAAAGTATCCATGTCGACTACCTGTTTGGTGGGGCAGATATGGTGATATCGGGCCACATCCTGAAGGAGTGGGTATTAGTGGTAGAAAAATTGTAATAAGAATTGAAAAAAAGTTTAAAAAAATTGAATCTCTTTTTGCAAAAATATTGAGAGCGCCTAAGGAATTGAGGAGGCCGCTTGACATCATGAATAGTTTGCTTTGGGAATTATGTGATGGGACGAGAACATTCCAAGAAATTTGCCTTCAACTCGATTCAACATATCATGAGGAAATCGCACCTGTAGTCAATAGAACCACACATGGAATCGCTTCACTAATTTCTAATAATTTGATGCTTGCACTCGATGAGCCTCTTGCTGGAAGATGGAATATTGGACCCGGAATAACTCCAGCCGGACAAACTCTTGATGATGCTGATGAGCGCTTGAAGATTGATACTTCATTGCTAGATGATGAAAAATATTAGCCTAAAATTTCATTGAAATCTTGGGGCGGCCTTCCAATAATTACTCGCTTTCCATCATCTAATAGCGGCCTTTGCATTACTTGAGGTAATTTGATTAGAATGGTTAGCACATTGTTTTCATCTGTTAAATCTAAAGTAGAATATTGTGATTGCTTGAATGCATCATCACCATTCCTAATCAGACTAGAAACACAGCCATCAAGTCTTGAGATTATTCCCTCTAATTCACTTTTCGTTAAATTTGTTTTTAGATAATGAACAACTTCTACTTTGACTTTAGAGTCATTGCATAATTCAAGTCCTTGACGGGATTTTGAGCATCTAGGATTGTGATAGAGAGTTGCCATGACATTTGCTCCAAATCTTAGTTAATGATATATCGGTTCAATCGGGTTGCCAAACCAATCGGAATCCAATTCCGTCCTTGGCGACATTTCTCTGCGAGGAACCTCGGGCTGAACAGCGTGTTGAATCACTTTCTGTGAACCAGTTGCCCCCCCGATGCACTTTACGACCTCCACCAATAGTTTTCACAGCAGTTTGGTCACTAGGCGCATCATCATAGTTATCGCACCAATCATCAATGCACCATTCGCTTACATTGCCATGAAGGTCATGCAAGCCCCATGGATTTGCCTTTTTCTGACCTACTTCTCTAGTCGATGCCCCTGAATTACCTGCATGCCATCCATGCTCATCCAAATCTGAATCTTTGTCGCCAAAGGACCAACGAGTAGTGGTTTCTGCACGCGCAGCATATTCCCATTCCGACTCACTCGGCAATCTCCAAACACCATGCAGGCCCAATCTTGGTGAATTATTGTGTTCATCATTTAGCTTGGCAATAAATATCTGAACATCATCCCATGAAACATTTTCAACTGGACGTAATCCTGCTGACCAACCATCACTAAATTTTGCAGGGTTATCTTTCATCACCGATTGCCAATGAATTTGTGTCACCTGCATTTTCCCCAAGAAAAATGGCTGCTCAATAGTTACTAAGTGATTTGGTAATTCTCTACGTGGTGAATTTTTTGATGAATTTCCCATAAAATATGTACCCGGTGAGACCAATAAATATGTGGAGCCAAATTCATCATCAAAGCGCGGAGTTTCTTTGGACATTTCTAACACCGTGATTCTTCTCAATCTATCCTAATGAACCAGAGTTAATGTCATTTTCCACAATAATTTTTGATTTTACCAAAAAAATATTTTAGACCCAAATAGAAGGAACTCTTATCCGCTTTAGGTCGCCCCTTGTGAATGGTGACTGTTATGGCTGAGGGCGATGTGGATGATTCGATTCTAACTAATACTGATCAATCTGATAAAGAAGTCACGGATGCAGCGATGGCTTCTATGGCCTCAGCAATGCGTTCTGCTGGCCTAGGAAGTATGCTTGAAGAAACACCTGTTGCCATAGAAGAGGTTGAAGAAGTTAGTGCTGATGTAGAATCTGATGGCGCAAATAGCACAGAATATAGTTCTTCCAATCCTGCGGATATTTTTCCCGAATTAGACGATGTTGACGACGCTGAAGAAATGGTTCGAGTTTTGCTAAATGTAGGAGAAGAACGTTCGAGGAAATCTGATGCAAAGGGTGCTCTAGCAGCATTTAACAAGGCCATTGCACTTGACCCTTCATCCGATATGGCATGGTTTAACCGTGGAGTTCTATTGGAGGCACAAAAAGATGCTAGAGGGGCAAAACAGGCATTCCAAATTTGTCTTGATCTAAATCCTGACCATGCTCCTGCCACCGCAAATTTAGCCAGTATTTTAGAGAGAATGGGTGATTTGATTTCCGCATATGAAGTATCTCAAAGAGCACTCGTTTTCTATCCAGGGCATCCAGCCCTAGTAGAGATTGCTAATAGGTGTAAAAATGCAGAAGTAAATATCCCTATTACAGAAGTACCTAGGATTGTAGCATCAACTCATTCCTATGAAGAATCTACTGTGGTAGCCGCAATGGATGAAGTCGGAATTGATGATATGGAAGCAGTACTGCAAGAGGCTGTTTATCACGACCACGATGGTGATTCCCACCTAGATTATTCCGAATTAAAATCTGCTGCAACTGTTGTTGCCGCAACTGAAGAAGTATTGGTGAGGTTGGAAGCAAAACCAATCGTTTCCCAACAGCCTGTTGAAGTAATTGCTGAACCTCAAGAAGAGATAGTAACAGAAGAAGTAGTTCAACAACCCGCAGTCGAAGAAGTCGCTCCGCAACCAGTGGTTGATATCGATTCACTTGTTGAAGAATCTACAGCATTAATTCGTTCGGGAGATGCTGCTGGCGGGTTGGCATTACTGAAACCTCATCTAAAAACAACTGCAGCTGAACATGCAAACGCATGGAGAGTTGCTGGTGGAGCAATGGCCAGACTTGATTTGGAGACTCATGCCATTGCAGCAATTACCCACGCACAATCACTTGACCCATCCAACTCAAACGGCTGGTTCAATTTGGGTTCAATATATCAGCGTGGAGAAAACTTTGCTGAAGCAAAGTCATGCTATTACAAGGCGCTTGAAGCACAACCAGATTATCTAAAAGCGGCAAGCAAACTTAGTGATTTGTCAAAGCAGTTAAGCGATATAGAAGCATATTTATTCGCAACTCGAATTATTGCAAATATTGATTCTACTGATGCGAGAGTAACTGAAATGGCTGAGGTCTTAATCGAAATCGCTGAAGGTGAAGCAAATGTACTGGAATCTACGCAAGGTTTGCCGCCAACACTACCTGTTGGCCCTGAACTTGCACAAGAGGCTCTGGGACTTATTGGCGATGGCACTTCTACTCTACATGCTAGAGCATACACGGCTATTTCCGATCACCATCGGTCTGTAACAACTTGGAAAGCATTAATTCAAGAAGATGGAGAAGAACCTGCAAATTGGAGAGGTTTAGCACGATCTTTAGAAGAAGCCGGTGACATTGCAACTGCGCAAAAATGTCATGCGAAGGCAAATGAATTAGAAAATGGAACAGAACCTACTATTGTTGAACATACTCCAATTATTGCAGAGCCGGTTGAAGTTGTTGCAGATCTCCCTCAAACGATTGAACCTACATTAGAACAAGTTGCTCCTACGGAGTCTGAACCGCAAATTGAAACAGTTGATGATGACCCTGCTGATATTTTACTTGCCCCAGTCACTCCACAAACTATCGTAGAGCCTGCGCTTGACGAGAATACACATCAAGCAAATGACTTGCTTATGGCTCCGATTGAGCCGAGGCCCGTTAATACAGTAACAGAGGAAAATCCTCATGTAGATTTAGCAAAGGCTGCTCTGGATGCTACACAAGCAGCAGCACTCAATGTCATTGGAGAAACAATGTCTAAATCAGTCGCAAATCAAGATATTGCCTGGTACAACAAGGGTATTCAACTAACTGAAGACGGTAAGTACAGAGAAGCACTAACATGCTTTGATAGAGCATTACCATCTTTCAAGGATGATGATGAGATGGTAATTAGAATTCTCAATGGTCGTGGAAACTCATTCTATTACATGGAGGAATACCCGAAATGCGTGGAGGCATATCATCAAGCAATGCTAATTCGTCCAACCGAAGTAAGGGGCCAGACACTGTATAACATGGGCACCGCCTATGCCGAAATGGAAAGATACCAAGATGCAATCAAATGTTTTGAACAATCGATTCCACGCGGGTTGTCAACTTCAGAAGCCAAGAGAGCAAAAGATCAAATTAGACGTTGCACTATCATAGACAAAGAACGTATGAGGAAAATCAGGAAAAAACCTTGAATAATTCATTGAATGGGTTGAAAAACTAGGAGTATTGAACAAGTACCATGTCCGGTGATGACATGACATCCATTATGCTCCGACTTGAGGAGTCTGGCTTAGAACTTAAGCAAGCACAAATTGTAGTTGATTTAGCCTCTAATCCTCCCTCTAAGGCTAGTGAAGTGGGTAAGAGAATTGGACTATCGAGAATGGATGCGTACAATTCCCTTCGTAAATTACAGGAACAGGGTTTGATTAAAGCAACACTGGACAAGCCGATGAGATTTGCTGGAAATACGATAAGTGAAGTTTTTAAATTACTAATACACAAGCAAAAGATTGACTTGCAGCGTATGGAAGAGCATTTTGAGGAATTGACAACTGGCCCTGCTATGGCACTGATGTCAATCGAAAAACGTGTTAATGAAGCAACATTCTCCGTAATCAAAGACAGGCATCAAATAATGGCAAACTTTGAATTGCTTATCGCAGAGGCAGAATCCAATGTTTGGCTATTACTCGGACGGTGGGGGATATTGCATTTCCTAAGAGTCGGGGGCAAGAAGGTTCTAGATGAAGCACTCGAGCGTGGTGTGGAAATTAGAATTGTAGCATGCGTTGATAAAAAGACGGTTAGATTTTTTGATGACTTATCACCTCTAATTGAAATCAGGCATCACGAGCAATTATCATTACAAGGCGCCTTCATCGATGATGAATTTGGGATTCAAATTGTTTACAGTGAAGAAAATCCTACTGGAAGAGGGAAGGAAGATACTGCTCTATTGATTGAGAGTTTAGAGTTTTTGAAGGCTCAGAATGAGTTATTGCAAATTCAATGGGCTGCTGCCACTTCATATTCTGCCGTGCGTGCAAGAATTATCGATGGAGAAATGACCGAGCCATTGCAATATTCACTGGGCGAGGGTTCATTTTATGCAAAACTAAGAGATAGTTTAGCTAACGGCTTAAATGACGATATTAATTCAAATAATTCGCCTGTTGAAATAAGAAAGGATGGTCTAAGCCTTATTTCAGAGGGCGATACGGAATCACAAGCGTTGTCTATGCTAGGAATTGATGTTGGAGATTTACTCCAGTCGGTCGGAAATAGAATCGGGCGCGAATTGGCGATGAAAATTAATGATGTTGAAGATGATAACGAGTTTTGGGAGCGCTTGGCCAAGGAGTGGAATAATTTGGGTATGGGTGAACTAATTGTTTCAGATGGTGATGCCTCGAAAATCACAGTTCGTAATGGTAATGCCTGTGGTGGAAATCCACAAGAAAATGGAATTATTTGTTTGCTTGACGAGGGCATCATTGAAGGGATAATGCAAGAACGACATGGAATTACTGTTGTTTCAAATCATAGAATCTGTTCTGACTGCTCAGAAACAGATTGTTATTATGAAATCGAGAGCAATATTGCTAAAAAAGCATAGTTCTGCGAAGCGCAGGTTCATAGAGATGGAATGTGAGGCACTAACATGGATTGCGGAACTTGTGATAGTGCTGACCCCGTACAAATGGTCAAACCGGAAGTGATTGATGTAAATTTGACCATATCTGATATGGCAAAAAATATGCTAGCAGATGCATTTGGCGATGACCGTTCTCATGCTTTGCTTGTTGGGGTTTTGAGTGGCGGTTGTTCAGGATATATGTACGACCTGCAAATTGTCGAATCCACAGATCAAGATTGTCAGGAGTTATCCGTGGATGGTTTTAGGGTTCTTGTACCAAAGGCGTCTTCACATTTACTTGACGGAATTGAAATAGATTATGTAGAAAAATTAATGGGTGGGGGATTCAAAATCAACAATCCTAATGCCGATTCTTCCTGCGGTTGTGGGGAGTCTTTTTCCTGAGGTGACATCATTGCCCATAGCGGCCTTACTGGATGCCTCTCTCACATTGTGGAGAGGAAAAGATGTCTTGCAATTCATTGATGGATTATCTACAAATAAAGTCACTGAACTGCAGAGTGGTCAATTAATTCGCACAATATTTACTGACTCAAATGCAAAAATTATTGACTGTGTGACTTTGTTTCACATGGGTGAATTTATTGTTACTGCAGGACACTTCCCGTTTCTTGAAAAATTACTAAAACACACTTCAAGAAGAATACTTGGCCAAGATGTATCAATTACAGATATTACGCAACTAAATGAGTTGTTCATCGAATTTGATTGCACAAATGATTGTGCAGATATAGGCGCTTTTTCATCGGAGGGGGAAAATACTCGCGGCAATATTTCAGGAAATATGTCTCTAATAGTATCTAGCAAAGGCAATGGGCCATCAAATCTTGAGAATTTTGAAATATTCAATCAGTGGAGAATCGATAACAAGATACCATGGCATGGATATGAGATAACCAATTCATTCCATCCGTTTGCATGCGGACTTGAAGAATTGGTCCACCAGCAAAAAGGATGTTATATCGGACAGGAAATATTGGCAAGGATGCACTCTCGGGGAAAACAAGGAAAACTACTCAGCCAAGTTGATACACTTACTTGCAAGCCTTCCAGTATTACTACAATGGGTGAAACCCAATCATTAGCGATTATTCGTTGCTGATTCAATATCCGAGAATATCAACAAGTTGACTCTTGTAAAAATTCGCCGAACCATGTAATGATTCCAACTCAGATTCTGTCAATTCTAATTCGAAGATTTTCTCAACTCCATTGGCACCAATAATACA
>DUCL01000185.1 GCA_012959845.1 Candidatus Poseidoniales archaeon | reverse complement strand
TCAACTTCTGGTGCAGGAAATGATATTCGTTTTGATTTCGCAAGTCTAGCAATATTGGCAGATGGCGGAGTTGTAGTTGCTTTCCACGACTCCACAGACCCAGATCCATTATTCGCAGTGGAGTTGGAACTTCCTCAATATTAATCTTGCAATTTGCGTTAATTTCGCAGATTTATTTTCATTGAAATATTATTATTATAATATGGCTAAAACAGCCTCAATGAGATTGTTTGAGGGTATCATTGAAGACCTTTCAATAACAGCGTCAGTCTATGGCGAGAGGAGGCTATGCCCATCGTGCAATTCTCCTAGTCGCCTTGTTATTGATTGGCGGGCCTGTCCAAATTGGAATTTCAACACAATATGATGGCACAATTAATCAACAGTTATTGAGTGATGAGCCTGCATTATACCCTGTATCTATTGGCGCGACCCAAACGATTTCATTAGATGGCTCAACAGTAAATAATGACTTTGCAGTTGAGGTTCTAAGCACTGAACCGTTAGTAGATATTAATCTCAATATTTCTCCATCGGTACAGGTGACTCAATCTGCTACCATTTGGGATGATGATAGTATATGGTCACATTCCGATGCACAACTGGATGGTGCTAAGCAATCTGGTGCAGGTTTAGCCTTGAAGGGCGTAGATGCAGTATGGAATTTCAATTCCGGCAGCAATGGTTGGACTTTCTCTAACAGTTATTCTGCAAGGTCAACCCTTCAATGTGGAACAAATGGAACAGGTGGCGGTTCAATCAGAACTTATGCAGGTTCAACATATGCAACATCCCCTGTTGTCAATCTAAATGGATTATCATCAGTATCTGTACATGCATGGGTGCGCCAAGGTAACGCTGGTTGTGGAGAAGAACCGGATTCAAATGAAAATCTGGTCTTCCAATACAAATCGAGTAGTGGCTCTTGGACTACTTTCCAGTCATATATGGGTGCAACGGCAGGTGGTACTTCTACTCAAATGAATGTCAATTTACCTGCGGTAGCATTGCATGCAACCAGTCAGATAAGATCGTATCAAAATACTGGCTCAGGTACATGCTGTGATTACTGGTTCTTTGACGATGTATTCCTTGATATTCCTTCTTCAGCAACTTGGATTAGTCCGACAATAGGTTGGGCAAGTAATGCAACATTCCCAGTTTCAAAGTCGGTGATGGCACCAATGTATATTGATTCTTATGTGCCAGCAGGAACACGTCTTGATTGGACTGTATTAGACGATAACGGGCTAGAAATTGATGGAATGAGTGGTTCAAACAATGTGATTCCACTACAATTCATTGATATTGAAAATGTTGATGAAATTAGAATTAAATTTGAATTCAATGAGTCAAGCGCTGGATTGATTCCGAGAATATTTGCTCTTTCCTTTGATGGAGCGTACAAAGACACATTGCAACCAACACCAATAGATAACGGTTGGACAAGCAAAGGAGCGACCTACTCAAGTAGCGCAACACAGTTTTCAGGTTTTGCAACCGATAACGTAATGTCTCCTTGGTATTTTCCTGATTTCGCCTCTAACGGTATGGTGATTGATGGCCAATCAACTAATTCACAAGCACAAATAAGATTTGATTCAAATGATAACTGGACCAACATTTCTTTACCATACACATACGATTTGGATGAAACTCTATTTGGATTCCAATTACAATTTGCTGCACTTGCTCCAGCTGATGGCAATATGAGTAATTTCACAACTTGGCAATTTGAAGAAGTTGAAATTAGAATGAGTGGAGGATTTAATCCTGCACAACCTGCTATTGATTTCGCAGATGATGACATCTATGAATGGGGTGGCAGTGATGATAGAGTTGGCTCGTGGGGCTGGCAAGACCGATTCGCCAATGGTGAGAACAAAGTTGAAGCCGCTGCAGGAATTTCGGGGTATGCCACTACAAAGGCTTGGATAGCCAAGGATGACTTGCAATCGCTTGCATTCGTTGTAATGGCGGAAAGTGGCACATTTAACACAATCAATGTTGTTGTTGGAAGTACTACTGTGACCACAAGGACATTTTCCAATATTACCAATGCACAAGTCCAATTGAACTTATCAGAATTATCCGATCTCAAATCGGAATTGGCTGCATCTACTTCAGCAGTTGCTGCATTAGGTACCTTCTTTGTCGAAGTAGAATTCGAAGTTCTTGGGTCAGGCAATATCACTTATGCTGGATTGAGTGCGCCATATCCAGCATCATTGACAGTGGATGCTGGACCTCAATCACCTTTCATTTTGGCAATGAATTCTGCCCGAAGAGGATTGGTGCCGATTAATGGGATTCATGCCATACCGATTCCGTTCATCTCATCATCCGTAGGAAACTTGGAAATTGAATTAGTATCTATGAATTCATCTTCCGAGGTTATTCTTATCGACTCAAGTATGGAAGATGAGCCGTTGATATTGACGCCAAGTCAGCAATGGATGACTATGCACGCATCCTATCAAGTATTTTCAT
>DUCL01000184.1 GCA_012959845.1 Candidatus Poseidoniales archaeon | reverse complement strand
TTAGTGCTCGTACCGGAATTTGAATCCGGGTCGAAGGAATGAGAATCCTTCATGATGGGCCGCTACACTATACGAGCAAATGTAAACCGACCCACCAACCCCCTATATTTAGCCGTCACCCTTTACAATAATGGTCTGAAAGACTGTTGACAATTAACTGCTTAAAGACCATGGTAAATTTTCTTGATATGAATAATAACGCTTCACTTTTCGTTTTTAGTGAAAGTGAAAAAGAGTTCACTGCAATAATTAATCACTTTACTTTTAGTTTGGAGGGTGTTTACTTTGTTGATATACAACCGGCAAAGAGTATGGGTTATGCAACAAGATGCAGACAACCTAAATAATTTGTCCTTCAAGGACTTTACAGAAAGTGGTTCAACAACAGTAACACCTAGTTGGGCCAGCAAGAGTACGACCAAACTAGCACATAGCACAGGGAAATTACCAGAAAAAATTTCTCAACTCGGTTGGCAGGCATGGCACAGACCTGGAGCTCCTTTGGGAAGTGCAATGACTTCATCGACAATACGTTCCTTAACACGAAGAGTGCAACTATTACGAGGTGAGGCTTGATGAGTAAGACTCAGAGACTAAGACGTGAAATTGTGTGTTTCCTTGGTGAAGTAGGAGAAGCAAATACTACTGATATTTTGGATCACCTCAACAAAAGATTTCGCTGGGGCGCAACAATGAACCAACTGGGCAATGTTCTAGCAAGAGATAGTCGATTTATCAAAACAGGATTTGATGAAGGAACTGATATCGGTGGATTTAGAATGCGTGTCTGTATTTGGTCAATTGCTGCATCTTAAGAGCGAATCAGTCAAAGACCTCTAGTCATAGGGCAACTCAATGGTAGCCTGGCTTGAACTAATGCGACCCAAGAATTTAGTTCTTGGAGCAATTACTGTACCGTTGGGTGCAGCATTCACATTACAAGGGCAGTTTGCTGATGAATTGCTCATTATTTCACTGCAAACTATTGCCGTCATATTATTTATCGGCGCAGGCAATGTAATGAATGATATCAAGGACTATGAAATTGATAAATTGGCTCATCCAAACCGACCACTTCCATCTGGACAAATGAGCCTCCAGTCCGCTTCTAACTTCAGTCGTCTTCTTTGGTCACTGAGCATCCTATGCTTGGCAATTGCAATATATTTTAGTATGGATTTTGAATTGTGGTGGGCGACAATTATCATCTATGCAATTGCAGTAGTTCTGATGATTAGTTATGACCATGGACCTAAGACAAAGGAGATGGGTCTACAAGGAAATATTGCGATTTCAATTATGGTTGCAGCTGTTATCCTCTATGGTGCATCGAGTGTCGGTGGATTACTCAACCCATTGATTTGGTGGGTTTCAGGAGTGGTCTTTTTCACTAATCTTGCTCGTGAAATTATCAAAGATTGTCAAGATATTATTGCTGATGAAGGACAAAGGACTACATTGCCAATGAAAATAGGTCTTGAGAAATCAAGAATGATTGCCTATATCATTACCATGGGCGCCTTAGTTTGTCTCTATATGCCATATTGGAGAGGTCCATTTGAATTTGGTCAACTGGTATTTCAAACTCCAGCAATATTGGTATTGATCACTTTGAATGGCCCATTATTCAAAGGTGATGATTCTCTAGTATCCGGAAGAATTAGAGTTGCAATGCTTCTTGGTCTAATCGGTTTCCTATTACCGATGCTAATGTAATTACTTATTCGAGATGCATGAATTCAGCCATTGCATCCCATGCTGCTGGATTGATTAAGAACGATAGAAGTGACATTTGAGCCCACATCCGATTTTCTGCTTGGTCAAAAACAATTGATTGTTCGTGATCCATTACCCAATCGGTTACTTCATCTCCACGATGTGCTGGTAGACAATGCATGAATTTCCAATTCTCATCCATGTGACTTACTAATTTTTCGTTGACTTGGAAACCATCGAAATCACTTGCTTTATCTTCCATATCCTCTTCGCCCATTGAAATAAAGACATCCGAATAGACCACGTGTGCATCTGTTACTGCCTCAACTGGGTCATTTGTTTCAACTACCTTGCTGCCGTTCTTTTCTGCTAAATCTTTTGTCCTTTGAACTACTTCTTCATCAGGCTCGTAGCCTTTAGGCACTGCATAATGGATATCTATTCCAAGCATTGCACATGCTAACATCAAATCGTGCAATACATTATTTCCATCGCCAACCCAGCAAACTTTCAAATCTTCAGTATCATCGAAGTTCTCAATTATTGTCATCAAATCAGCAGCGGCTTGGCAAGGATGGTGTTTATCGGAAAGTGCATTGATAACTGGCACATCTGAATTCTTCGCCAATTCAGCAACATCTGCATGTGCAAAGCAACGATAGGTGATTCCTCCGAGGAATCGTGAAAGAACATTTGCAGTATCCGCAACCGATTCAGACTTTCCTAATTGAATATCATTTTTCAAAAGAGTTAACGGATAGCCACCTAGGCGATTAA
>DUCL01000183.1:555-2497 GCA_012959845.1 Candidatus Poseidoniales archaeon | reverse complement strand
TACATTTATCTGCGGTAATGGAGATGAAATTCCATTTGATTGGGTAAATGACGGCGAAGACGATTGTCCTGATGGTGCTGATGAGCAACAATATGATGCTGATGGAAGCGAAATAAACTGGTTTGATTGTTCTGATGGAAGTGAAATTTGGATTCATCAAGTAAACGATGGAGACGAAGATTGTCCTTATGGCGACGATGAGCCAAATGGTACTGATGACGGAGGCGACGACATGGAAATTGCTTCCATGGAGGTTGACATCTGGTTCGAGCAATGGGATGATACTTCAATGGAATTTGTCATGGTCCAGTTAATGTTTATTGATGATGTAGAAACAATTGCAGATTTTGCAATGATGGCTGACGTGTACATGGGTAATGACGATGGGGAAGTCACGCAAAATGAAGTTGACACCCTTATCATGATGATGGGTTCCGATGCAATAGACGAGAGCGATATGTCTGAAATAATGTACTTAGACGGTGTTGCTGGAATAATGGTTGATGCATGGATGGACATTGAAGGTTTGGTTGAAGGTGATGGCGAAATAGTCATGATAATGGGAGAAGTTGTCGCATTTGATACAACGGCATATGCTGATTCAACAACACATGTCTTCACTATTGAGGACGACGATTATGATGATGATTCAAGTGAAGAGCCTGTGTCTGACGAAGGTTGCGATATTGATAGCATTTGGATTCACAACAGTGATACTTGGAGTGTGTCCAGTATTACTGATTCATCTAGCACTATGGCATTCACATATGAAGATTTCAATGATGCTTGGTTCACTGAAGACTGTCCCGATGACAGTGGAACTGTCACTTTCAATCTAGTAAAGACTGATGGTGGAGAACTACCTGATGATACAATCGAGGATGATTGGGAAGAAATGGATAGAAACAAGTTCCCAATTTGTGCTTATGCATATGCAGTGATGCTACCTGATGGTACATTCGATGTGAGAATCGGTATCGGAGCCGCACCTGTGAGTGGAGATTACATAATCGATCTCGTTGATGGTGCTGAATACATGATTTCTGTCGTATGTAGTGACCCTGAAGGAGAAGACATGACTGTGACAATCCACAACGCTGATTTGAATCTGACTTCCACATATACCTCAACTGCAATCGCAGAAGCAAGCCTCTTGCTTTCTGTTCCTGCTGGTTATGATGGGACCTATATCTTTGATGTTACATGGACAGATGGACACCACAATGAGGCTGGAACACTAACAGTGAACGGACTAGGTGATGGAAGCACTGATAGGGATATTTCTGCAGATGGTGATGGATTCTTGCCAGGCTTCACAGCAGCGCTTGGCATTGTAGCCCTACTTGGTGCAGCAATGATTAGCAGCCGCAGAAACTAATGTTCTGTTATTGCTAATATTGATTGTTTTGTGACATACCGCACGGTGTGTCCGGCGTCAATTTGTTGTGAACGACTGAGCATCGCTCCAATGATCTCCACTAGCACCTTCGCCCAGTATTCGCCAATAATATGTTGAAGATGTTGTTAATCCTGTGATGTCATTCTGCTCTGAGCCAACTACTGCTAAACCTTGACTTGAACAGGTTGTCCATGCTGATTTGACCGTTCCTCCATCAACTAATCCCCAGCAAATAGTTTGGTTTACATCTGTACCATTATCGTAATTATCCCAGTGAATGGTTGAGGAAGAAGTTGTAATATTGCTCACTGTAAGACTCTGCAGTATGGATGGGTAATCATGTACCCAGCCTCGCAGTGGGTCACTATTCCATACTGGAAGGTGGTCGACTGTGGCAAAGGTTGCATCGTTTATCGGCAAGCCCCATGCTCGTAGGAATGGAATTAAATTCATCCCTGTTTCATTAGAGATTCTAGCAGCCCATGAATTGTATTCTTGTGCATCATTTGTTGGCTGACTAAGTGAAGCGTTGTAGTATTGACT
>DUCL01000183.1:0-531 GCA_012959845.1 Candidatus Poseidoniales archaeon | reverse complement strand
ATCATCATGTGGGTTTCTAAGGCAGTCCAAACACTCCATTGAGAGATTTGAGAACCTGCGTTAAAGTAAGTCTCCGTCCTTGTTTCACGGCTAGAATTACTCATTGAACCATGCCCTGCTCCTAAATCAACCCCTACTAATTCTGTCATGATATATGCTGAGAAAAGATTGCAAGTTGTTTCAGTATTTCCTGGTAAAGTTGCTGCCATCCATTGGTGGTTATGTCCCAATTCGTGGAACATTCCCCAATCTCCCTGAGTTGACATATGACTCAGATTTACTACATTTGCTACACTTACCGTATGCGCCATGAATGGATATCCTGAGTGCATCCAACCGGCACTGATTTGGATATCGAAGACTGCTCTTTCAACCCGAGTCCATGGTTGAAAACCGCTGAGATTGTGCTCCATCTGCAGTGCAGTGTCCCACCAATTCATCAAATCAACAGTATTGTTAAGAGTTCTAATTTGTGAAGAAGGAACTGTTAGAATGAAAAACTCACCTTCAATTTCTGCCCAAGGTGCTGGG
>DUCL01000182.1 GCA_012959845.1 Candidatus Poseidoniales archaeon | reverse complement strand
AGCCCCTCAACCAGCTGCAGTTCCGGTCACGCCAATTACTCCACCGCTCACACAACAACCTCCAGTTGAACAACAACCAGCACAGACTCCTTTTTGGGACGAAAAGCCTCCGCAGTGATTTCAAACAAGTATAGTTGTGATGAATGAGGCTTTGGTTATTACAAGCCGTTATTCAGAAATCTCAATTTCGCTTAATTCTGGCTTGAGAATTGCTACTGCACAGAGTGCCATTATCAAAGATAATGGATTGAATAATCCATATCCAAGCAAGAAACCATCATCTTCAACTTTGATGATTGAAACAAGTGATTCATCTACTGTTTCATTTACCCAACGACTAACTTCAACAACCCTAACCTGATAATATAAATTCCAATATCCACCTTCATCCATTGTTAAATTTGTAGAGTCCAATATTACATGACTAGAATTACTAGCATTGACCGCGAAAAGGGAACTATTCCAGCCAACTTCTCCCGCTGAATCAATCCACTGCAAGGTGGCGTTAGCGGTACTTGCATGAGCCACATTGTTGACATCAAGGGTTATTTCATCTCCACTAATTTCAACACTTTCAACTTCTAAATGTGCTCTCCAAAACCAAGCATCGCGAATAAGATATCTCATTACTTCAAGTTCTAGTCCAAGACGATCTGATACTTTCTCAGTAGTTCCAAGTAGGAATTGTTCATCATCTGTTTCAAATGTGAATGTAGGATAACCCATTACTCCATAGCCATAATCTCGTGAAGTTCCATGAGTTGGGTAAATGCCAGCATTTGCATTTCTAATCGGTAAATCAGGTGAAATATTTGCATGAATTTCATCTGCCATATGAGTGTATAATTCCCAATCCGCAGGCATGTCACCTGTCCATCCCCATGGGTATGCCAATATCCAAACTCCTGTATGCATTGTCACATACAAATCAGCATCGACCATATATTCCGCCATATAGTCAGCATTATTGCGGGTCTCACTTTCAGAGAATGGACCACCTCTACCACTACGTGTTTCCTCTTCAGTCCACATATGGTCATAGTTACGATTCAAATCAATAGCATTGTTATTCCATCTATTATCAGCATCATTACCATCAGCATTTAGCATTATCATTACATGAATTTCAGTAGTTTCCAGCACTGCCAATGCTTCTTCATTTCCAGTTGCGGATTCTTCAATATAATATTCAGCCACTAAGAATGCCAACTCAGTTCCTAAATGTTCATTTCCATGGTGGCCACCATCGATGTAAATTTTGGTTTTTGCACTACCATTTGGGGCGGTATCATTGGCCCAATTACTGATTTGGACAACCCACTGTTCTCTTCCTAATTCGGTTTGTCCTGCAGTTACTAATTTTACAGTGTCTGGATAATCAGCCTCCCATTGATTGACTTGCTGAGTTAATGAAAGATAGGAGTGATACCAATATTCTTCAATAATATCGGGCTGTGCAGTAGCATTTCCCAGTGCCGGAGAAAAACTGGTCAGCAATAATAACGCTACCAATGCTATGCCACGCATAAAAACCCCTCAATTCTCCACCCTAATTGGAATTGTGGTATATTGAATTACCATTTTGCATTGAATGCATTTGGATTTTTGACCCGTTCTGCTTCCTTTGTCCATATCGCAGCACCGTTGCCGCCATAGACGTCAGCGAAAGGATCAATCTCTTCAGGTTCAAGATTGCGTTGCATATAAGCTTCTACACGCTCGCGCAGATCTGGTTTGAATTTCCAATAGTGAATTCTCCATTCTCGTCCATCCCAAAGAGTTGTTTCTTCTGACTCGGTAGTCAGTAAGTCATAATCTTGGAACATGTAAAACAAGTTTCGGTCAGTAGGTTCTAGTGCGTTGTCAATAATCCTGTTATAGAAGCCAAAGAACCCTAAGGCGTGTTCGGCCATTCCTTGTGCAACTTCCGAATCCATTTCGATATCGATATGTTGTTGAATGGCTCTCGTTAATTCTCCCATTGTCATTCCCATTTTGATTCCTCCGCGTTGGGATAGACTCGGCAATGCCGATAATCTCCCCCGACTACCATTAAGTATTGTCTTCCGACACATATTAACCTCTCGCCGTTTTTTGATGAAAACAGCAATATTTCGTGTTTTTTTCAAAAAGTATTTGCATTATTGCAATAGTGGGGGGAGATATTTTTTCCGTTTTTCTTTTAAGGAAAGTTAGTTTGAATGAGTCCGGTGGGCATGGTGTTTGTTGATGGTAACTTCCTAGGTTTGCCCGAAAGTGGCGATGTTGTAGATGTCGTAATATTGCAAATTCCATATGAATTGACGACATCTTATGGTCAAGGAACTTCACAAGGTCCAGCAGCTTGTATATCTGCAAGTGGACAAGTGGAATTATTTGACCCACTTCTTGGAAGCGACTTGCCAAATGGTAATGCAATTCATACTAATGAGCCATGGAATGGCGAAGGTAATTCATTATTACAGCAATTGGATGGGATTTCAAATTACCTTCAACCGTGGTATGCAGGA
>DUCL01000181.1 GCA_012959845.1 Candidatus Poseidoniales archaeon | reverse complement strand
CAACCAGCATTGTTCAAAGAATCTATGTGATAAATCAAAGATTCGGGGATAATATGCGATGTTTGCTCCATCGAGCATTGCAAATTCAACCGGTCGTGTGAAAGTTACCGCCATATCCCGCCCACATGGCGCAGTAAAAAGAACCCTCCTGCTTGAATATTACAAATACGAATGCTATGACATTACAACAATTCCGTCGTTATTAAAAAGGAGTCGCGGGTGGCTCGGATTACCAAGGCCCCATAGTGTAGCTTGGATATCACAGAGGCTTGCGGAGCCTCGAACCCGTGTTCGAATCGCGGTGGGGCCGCTCAATTCAATTCTTATTAACTGAAATCGCTGTCTATTATTCTCGCGTCCCCACCTAACATTTGAACAACAATGCCTTGTTTTAGTTAGTTCAAAGTTCGCGGTGGGGCCGCTCGATTCAATTCTTATTGCCTGAAATCATTGTCTATTGTTCTCGCGTCCCCACCTGCCGTTCGCAAAATATGCTTCACAAATGTCATTGCTCAGGTCGCGGTAGGGTCGCTCACAATCCCTAATGGCTGGGTTATGCACTAGCGAGTTTGGCGATTTGTTGGTCAAGCATAATGCACATTTCTAACAATGTTAAATCGTGTTCCATGCTACCATATGTGTTATTGTCTTCATCACAATTTTCCTCGTATATTTGCTTTGCAAGTGGCTTGTACTGTTGGGCCACAATTCTACGAAACAATGGGAATGCTTCCCATTTATTTTCTATTAAGGAATGAGGGAACTCTGCGATTAATTCCACTGAATCAAGAATATTGTCAAAACGATAACTGGAAGGGAGGGTGCGGGTATCTTCAGAAATTAGCTGCCAATTCAATTGACGTGGCTTTTTCATCTCAATTGTAAACCCATAAACAAGAGGATTGGCGAAACCAATTCTCCAAGTAAATCCATTTGTTCCCGGCATTATTAGGCATCCTGATTCAACATCCATTTCTGCATTGTGTTGTTGTTTGAGATATTTCACTAAGGGCTTGGTCAAAGGGCTAGTTGTTAGCCCATAGGTTTGCAATAATGCGTCGCGCAATGGGCGCATGTTTGGCTTAGTCCATGTAGCCATATCATTTGATAGTCCGAGAAGATATGAGGCTATTACATCTCCAGAAGGAATATGTTCTTCTGCATCTACTTGAATACAGGCTCTAACTTCTTGTCTAACAAAATGGTCCTTAGGGTGAACTTCTACTGTATCAAATCCAGTTTCGCTATTAGAGAATGGTGACTTCAACCTATTCAAAATTGGCTCAATCGGAACGCAATAAGTAGCAAGGTCTCCGCGAATTACAATATTCTCTTTGCCCATCAACATTCTCTCTGGATTTGAGGAAATGATATCTATCAGCAATTCAACGGCTCTAGTATTTGCAGCAATCACTTTGTTGAGAGATTGATTCAATTCGCTCAATCTGTCGTTTTGCACTTTTCTGTTGGTATCAGCAATATTTCCATCCATCACTATATGTTAGATTCAACCAATAATAAAGGTGAGCCCAATGATGACTATACTTTCCATGAACAAATTGTCCACTGTTGCTGTTCTGCTAAGTCACGTAGTGGTGCTTCAGGGTTAACGGCAACGGGGTTTCCGCACAGTTTCATAAACCAAGAATCGGCCAAGGTATTCCCATAAGCCCAACACAGTGAAAGGTCGTGTCCGTTTTCTTCTGCATCTCTCTCAACGATTGGAACTTTGCCTTTTCTTCTTGGAACCGACCATCCTTTTTCTGAACCAGATAATCTTCCTTGGCGATTTGCAGGCCCGCAACCATAAACACAATCCATTCCTAAATCATTAGCCATTGCTTCAGCCATTGGCTGTACTGTTGCAGTAACAAGAACCAATCTGTGCCCCTGCTCTTTGTGCCAACTAATCCTTTGTCTTGCCTCAACAGAAACTCGTTGTGCTAACTTGTTATTGACTAATTCTAATGAAATGTTGTCAAGCATTTGCCAACTTGCCATGGTAAGATGTCCGCGGTTCCTTGCAGAATCATACACAGATTTGCCTGTTAGTACAGAACCAACGAATCTCAAACTCCAAGCGGTGATTGATAATGGAATTCTCCACGGGCGCCGTTTTGTCAAAGTAGATGTCAAACTCTTTTCACTCGATGCATCCAATAATGTGCCATCGAGGTCGAAGTAGGCCGCAACCTGCTCACTCATATCATGGGCTGGTAATCCGACATACATGAGGCCATGCCTCGCTATGATGGCAAAATAGCGTGTTGTAATGATTAGTTGTCTTTAGGCTCCGCATCACAGCCGATTTCACCATAGACTCGTCGTCCTGCTCTGTGATCTTGCCACCAAATCAAAGATGTTGCAAGGTGCCTTGGAATAAAAAAACCAACTTTTCTTGGAGTTAATCCATGATTGCGCATTAACTTATCATGTTGCAAACAAGCGACGATGGATTGCGCAGAACAACCTGGATTGGCTGTTACAAATTTCATTATTTCAATCTTCAATCTTTCAAAGCGA
>DUCL01000180.1:688-2527 GCA_012959845.1 Candidatus Poseidoniales archaeon | reverse complement strand
TCATTGAATCTATTCATTCATATTGACAATACTGATGATTCTTTTCAAGGTCGTTGGTATTCAGCCCCTGCTGAAGAATAATAATAGAGAAATTGTTTTTTAGCACTGCCTCTAATAACAGTCATGGAATGGCCTCTTAATGAATTTAAGAATGCTCGGCGAAGGGCAGTAATATTCACATTTGTAGTGCTGCTAACCCCTACTTACTTTTTTCATTCATATGTAATGGAATCATCTCATGGTGATAGGACATGGCTAATCATTTCAATAAGTACAATTCATATTGTTATCTCTATTCTATATGCATTCCCTAACATTTTTGTAAAACGGATAGGTTTGCTGTCATCGATTTTAGGTGATGATATCGTTAATGGAAAAGGATTCAATACTTTGTTTCAGAAGATTTACTTTGTCGCTTTCCAAGCTGTTGGTGCTGCAACCGTTGGGGAGATAAGTAGAATTTGTATTATAGAGATAATGCATCGAACTCCTCCTGAAATCCGAATAATACCACTATTCAAGGGAGGGATGTACGCATTGATTACATCATCACTTATCGCTGGATTTTTGTGGATTGGAATTACAAGGTCTCGTGAAAAAGTCATTATTCGTAAGCACTGGCGCAGTGAATAATGCTAGAGAATATATTTCATTCACTTCCGTAATCTTGCGACTATTGTTCTAAGTCAAGTAGCGTTACACCCTGTTCAACTTGGTCGCCAGCATTGAAATTAATCGCAGTGATTATTCCATCTTGCGCTGCTACAATTTTGTGCTCCATCTTCATCGCTTCTAGGATCATCAAAGTAGTACCACCACTCACTTCTTGACCAACTTCAACCATTACCTCAAGGACCTTGCCTGGCATTGGTGCTGTTAATCCACCTTGCTCTTCACTTGCACTTGCACCCGGCTCAATTCGTTCTAATTTGAAGGTCTGTCCACATAGATGAACCCACCAAATATCTCCTACCTTAGCAGCTCTAGCAAGATGCATTGAACCATCTGCAGTAGTTACTTGTATTCTACCATCATCAAGAATCTGACAAGATTGCCCTTCAAAATTCCATGAATCTCCTTGCTTAGAAATTGTCACTTCGACTAAGCCGTCCTCTGTTTTGAACTGGTTCTGCATCATGGATACCTCCTGTTCAAAGTTTGGAATGGACTGACTGGTCCATCTGATGAATCTTGAATTGAATTGGAAGAAGTTCTGCGCTGTAGTCCATTGGCCTCTGCACAAGAGGCAACTAATAATGCAGCATTTTTTATGGATTGTGAAACATTAGGTGACCATCCATTTGGCCACAATCTGTCAATTGTTGTAGTATCGGTTGCTCCGTTAACCACTTCTGGCTGGTCGCATAATTCACGTAGGAACCTAATGTTGGTAGTTGTGCCCAAAACAACAAATTCATCCAAGGCCCTTCTCATTCTCTGCAGGGCTTCATTCCTGCTTGGTGCCCAAACGATTAGTTTTGCCAGCATTGGATCATAATTTGGTGTTACTTCATCTCCTTCACGTACGCCAGTATCCAAACGTACTCCCGGTCCTTCAGGTGGAGAGAATACTGCCAGTTTACCAATCGCTGGAAGGAAATTATTTGCCGCATCTTCTGCATATAATCGCACTTCGATGGAATGGCCTCGAATCATCAAATCTCCACATGACATCGGTTGTCCTGCAGCAATCCTCAATTGTTCTCTTACCAAGTCAACGCCTGTAACCAATTCAGTAACCGGATGTTCAACCTGAATTCTGGTATTCATTTCAAGGAAAAAGAATTCACCATTAGGTGCTAATAAAAACTCAACAGTCCCCGCACCTTCGTAATCAAC
>DUCL01000180.1:0-655 GCA_012959845.1 Candidatus Poseidoniales archaeon | reverse complement strand
GCAGCACTTCCCATCGCTTCTCTCAACTGAGGCCTCATAGTAGCACATGGCGCTTCTTCGAATACTTTCTGATGTCTTCTTTGTACACTACACTCTCTTTCTCCTAGGTGAATGGTTCTACCATGTCTATCAGCAAGAATTTGAATCTCAACGTGCTTTGAACCGGTTAGTAATCTTTCAAGATAAACTCGCCCATCTCCAAATGCAGCAATCGCTTCTCGCCGAGCACCTCGTGCTGCTGAAATCAGTTCGCTAGCATCGTGTACTGCGCGCATTCCTTTTCCGCCACCACCACTCGATGCTTTGAGAAGAAGCGGATATCCGACTCTATGACTGGCTTCTTCAATCGCAATTAACGCAGCCTCTTCTTCGACCTGTTCAATCTCTTCACCAGGAATTACAGGAACTCCTGCATTACGCATTGTGATTCTAGCGCTCATCTTGTCGCCCATTTGGGTTATTGCAGATGGACTCGGGCCCACCCATTGGATTCCAGCATCACCTACTGCTTGAGCAAAGTCTGCTCTCTCCGATAAGAATCCAAAACCAGGATGTATTGCATCTACTGCATTATCTGCTGCAATACGGAGAATTTGAGCTTGATCTAAATAGGTCGTAGCGATACTATCTCCTTGTAACATTACGGCTTCATCAG
>DUCL01000179.1 GCA_012959845.1 Candidatus Poseidoniales archaeon | reverse complement strand
CACAGGGCCACGAGCAATGAAACGCTCCTCAATAACATCAATACTATCTTCAATATAGACAACATGAGCAAAATCTGTAATTTTACACATTACGTCTTGATCGTAAATAACGCTAGCACCGGTATCAATCACCTTACCTGATAAATCACCTAGCCTCATAAAAACATCTTTCTCGATTCTCAAAAAGTTTTCATCTGAAAGGTCGCAGTATATTTTACCCTCCTGATTCGCCTGTTTTATGATGAGTTCGTCTGTCTCCATGTGTTCATAATTTGAAATTGCTGCTATTTTTTTACCGATATAGCTTTTGCCAACCCCTGCCATACCCATCAAGGCAATATTATTTTTTTGCCTCATGTCCGCCAACTCCAACTCAACGGTCTGTTCAGGCTCACTGTACTTCGATTGCAACTGCTTGAACCTTATATTCCGGACAATGGGTATAGCCATCTGCTGAAGCACTCAATACGGTATTTACTCCAATATCAGGGAAATGGAAAGTTGTGAAGAGGTTGCCCTTTCGCACGCTATTGGTGACTTCAACTTGCATCTCGACTCGGTTGCGTGGACTGGCTAGCCAGACGGTATCACCATCGCTTATTCCCATTGCATTTGCATCTACTGGATGCATTTCTAACAAATCGGTTTCTCGGAATTCTGACAACCCTGTTCTCCGTGTTTGAGTTCCTGCATTATAATGGTAAAGATTTCTTCCTGTGATTAGAATAAACGGATACTCCTCCGATGCTTGCTCGTTTGGTTCAGCATATTCAGGTGCAGCAAAATTACCCAATCCACGTGAAAATTCGCCAACGTGCATTATGCTTGTTCCTGGGTGTTCTGCTGTCGGCTTTGGCCATTGTACTGATACTGAATCATCGAGATTAGAATAGTCAATTCCTCTAAAGTTTGGAGTTAAACTCGCCAATTCATCCCAAATATCTGAAACATCATTTGATGAAATTATTGGATGACCGAGTGCTTCTGCTAATTCGGAAACTATTATCCAATCTTGCTTGGCTTGACCTGGAGATTCAATCGCCTTTCTTACCCGCTGAATTCTGCGCTCTCCATTGGTGTATGTTCCATCCGATTCTAAGAAAGAAGCTGCTGGAAGAATTACATGAGCCAACTTTGCTGTTTCACACATGAAAATATCTTGAACTATTAGTAAATCAAGGCCTTTGAGAGCCTTTATCACCGCTAAATTATCTGGATCCGTATGGGCGATATCTGAGCCTATCAGGTATAGTGAACGAACATTTCCTGATTCTACTTGCCTAAGCATTTCAGGATATGTGAGTCCCGGTTCTGCCGGTGCTTCAACCCCCCAAACCTTGGAAAATGCTGCACGGTTTTCTGGGTCTGAAACCGATTGGTAATTTGTGTAAACATTTGGTAATGCCCCCATATCACAAGAGCCTTGAACATTATTTTGACCGCGAAGTGGATTGATTCCTGTTCCCTTGCGGCCTACATTTCCAGTAAGAAGTGCAAGACTAGAGAGTGCCATGACCCCTTCTGAACCATGACTATGTTCAGTCATTCCAAGGCCATGAACTGACATTGCTGAAGGTACAGATGCATAGAAAATTGCTGCTGCTTCTAATGTTTCCACGGGCACAGTTGTAATTTCAGAACAAACTTCAGGAGTCATATCTTGTACCATTGCCTTGAATGGCTCGAGATTTTCAGTACGTGAATCAAGCCATTGTGAATCTGCTTGCATATTTTCTCGCAAGATAATATGAGCGAGCCCTTGGTAAAGTGCTACATTTGTTCCCGGGCGTAATTGAAGATGAATGTCGGCCATTTCTGCTATTTCAGTGACCTTTGGATCTGCTACTATCAACTTCATTCCACGCATTCGAGCGCGACGTATGCGTGAACCAGTAACCGGATGTCCGTGTATTGGATTGCAGCCAGAGGCCAACAAAAGGTCGGTGTGGTCAATATCATCCAAACTGTTCGTTCCAGCTCCAGCACCGAATACAGTCATCATTCCCTTTACAGTAGCAGAATGACAAACGCGAGCACAATTATCGATATTATTAGTTCCAATAACTGCACGCATTAGTTTTGAGCCGAGATAATTCAATTCATTTGTTGAGCGCGAGGAAGTGATTGAACCGATAGCGTGCGGGCCTGATTCTGCCTTGATTTGCTTCCAGCGTTGGGCAATGAATGAATATACTTCGTCCCAAGAAACTTGGCGGAATTCATCGTCAATCGATTCTCTAATCATTGGGAATTTAAGTCGGTCTGCGTGGTGAATATAGGCTGATGCGAATCGCCCCTTTACACATGCATGACCTTGGTTTACCGGTGAGTCGGCAGCAGGGACCATGGTAACCAATTTGCCACCCTTAATTCCAGCATCAAATTGACAACCAACACCGCAGAATGCACAAGTTGTTCGAACCCATTTATCAGGAATTCCTGAGGAGCGTTCGACTCGGTCTTCAAGCGCACCGACTGGACACTCGTTAACACAAGCACCACAAGATACGCAATCAGAATCCATGAATAACTC
>DUCL01000178.1 GCA_012959845.1 Candidatus Poseidoniales archaeon | reverse complement strand
CAATGAAGCAGCATCGGAATGAATGGCAAATTAGCCGTTCATCTTCAATAATGCGAGAACTCAACATCTGGTAATGCGTGGGTCACCTTGTGGCCATTGTCGACAACAGTGCCGATAATTGCAGTGCCTTGCATACGAGAAGATAACCATTCACTAATCGCTTCAGCCTGTTCGCAAGAAACAGCGAGAATCATCCCAGTGCCCATATTGAAGGTTCTATACATCTCTCTTGTTTCAACACCACCAATTTGTTGTAGCCATGTAAATTCAGGGTGAGGTGTTAATGGGGAAGAGACATCCCAGCCCAATGAATCATGAAGTCGTAATAGATTGGATAATCCGCCCCCAGTGACATGACAAATTGCTCTAATGTCTGTAATAGAAAATTGTTCATCGCCTCTTGCAGCATTCAGCAGGTCAATCACAGGGTCGCAATAAATACGAGTAGGATTCAGTAAAATTTCACCAACGCTCACAGGCTCATCCTGTAATCCGTCAAAGCGCATTATTTCACGCCCTAATGAGTTGGAATCAAAGGGCGCAGCATCGGTATATGATATTCCGCCATGTTGCAACACTCTTCTAACTAGGGAGTAACCGTTAGAATGGATTCCCGAAGATGGTAATCCAATCAGTACATCACCTTCTTGCAAATGTTCTCCAGTAATCGCTTCACCTTTTGGTAACCACCCAAGAGCAGTTCCAGACATATCTAACTCGGTTACGATGCCTGGGAGTGATGCAGTTTCGCCGCCGGCAAGAGTTACTCTTGCCAACCGACAAGCCTCAGCCAGAGATGCACCTAAGGCAGCATGAATTTCGGGGTCAGGTTTTGGCACTGCAACATAGTCTACAAAGGCGATCGGTTCTGCTCCGACACAAAGTAGGTCATTGACATTCATCGCCATACAATCTATGCCTACACCGGCCCATTGATTGAGAGCACTTGCAATTTGCAATTTACTGCCAACTCCATCAGTAGCCAAAGCGAGTAGGTTATCTCCAAACTCGATCAGTCCACCAAAACCGCCAGGTAGGTCAACTGGTGCGCCTGGGGTTCCAGTTTTACGAACCGACTTGCCCAATGCACCGATTAAAGAAGCGACTGCTGAACCTTCAAGGTCAATATCGACGCCGGCGCTGGCATAGTCCATTGGCTCGTCCATAACCATTCCAAAGCAAGGGGTTTGAAGAACCATGCGCTTAATGAATTACTCTAATCTTCCCGATATAAAGCCTCAGAAAGTAGTGGCAGAGAGGTGTCCAAGCGGTAATCAATAGAGGAATGACTGCCATCAAACTCCTGCCATTGATGTGGTATTCCGATGTCGGATAATCGTTCAACCAAAGCGCGTGAACCATAGTGGATATGATATTGGTCGCGATTTCCACAATCAATGTATAACGCAGTTAGGCCTTGCAGATTTTCTTTAGCGCTCTCAACGAGTGTTAATGGGTCAAACTTCATCCAATTATTCCATGATTGTTCATCGATTAGACATTTGTCAAAGGAGACTGGAAGAGTAATACCGAGAGGATTATCTGAAGTTACTTGTTTAGCATCATAAGATGCTGCAAGTGCACACATCATTAGCGAATGGAAATCAGCACCTGATAGAGATGCAGATTGGAGAACATTTTCAACATATTTAGCAGCACTTCCATGTGCTGCAAGATGAGTAATAGTTTCAGCAAAAGTAGGCTTGTACATCAATTCAAATCCGACATCTCCAGAATGACTGGCGATTGCAGTCCAAGCGTTATTTTGCATCATGGCATTATACAATGCGCCATAACCTCCAGATGACTTACCAACCAATGCAAAACGTCCATTGGTGGAATAGCGTTTAGAGATTTCAGGCTTCAAGCATTGAGATAGCCAACTTGACCAGTTACCCATTACCGGGGAATCAACGAATTGATTACCGCCAAGGCTGGTAAAGGTATCAGGAAAAACAAGAATAGTTGCTTTCATTTTGCCCTCAGCGATTAGTCTTTCATGACGCTGCGGCAATGTTTCAGCAAAAGCCTTCCATCCGGCTCTTTGTGGCCCAGAAGATGTAAACGGTGCCAAATAAATGATGACAGCCACCGGCTCACCATTCTGCATTGCCAAATCCGCTTGTTGTGGAATATGTACCAATACTTCTCTAAGAGTTGGGTCTCCTAAGCGATTTTGCAGTAATTCCGAATCAACTGAAAACCTCTCCATTCGCCCGCTAAGAGGTGTGAAATTATGCTCCGGCATATCACCTCCGTAGATGAACTCACACATGGGCTAATCGGTTGTCAAATAATAGCAATAAACGCCCATCGCAATTCGGGCAGTGGTAGTTAATTTCCACTGTCAATACAGACCTGTTGCTCGTTTCATGATTGCAGTGGAAACTAAGGGGTGTTGGATTTCAAAGTGAATCATCATAAACTGTTGGCTTTACTTGTGAGAAGTCGGGTAGTACAATCTATCACAAATGGTGTTCAAAATGTTACAAGAATTTGATTTGCCTGCGCGTTGGACCTCGCTCATTCAAGACTATTTTTC
>DUCL01000177.1 GCA_012959845.1 Candidatus Poseidoniales archaeon | reverse complement strand
CGGCACTAATGCTAGAGGTGAAGTTGTTGGAGCGGATGCATATGAAGGCTGGTATTATGGCCATTCCTCTCCTTGGATGAAAATCACAGGCAATGTCAAAGGTGGAGATTACAATGAATTTGTCGGAGATAATGGAAATTACCCAGACCGCCATGATGTGATGATTGTTGGAAACCATCATGCAAGAGAATGGATGTCTTACCAAACTCCAATTATGGTGATGGAAGTAATTGCATTTTCATATGGAAATATTGGATTTGATAACGATGGAGACGGCCAAGTTGATGAGGACCCATGGGGCGATGCAGATGGTGATGGCATCTTAGATGATGATGGAGACTGTCTTGCCCTAGATGCAAGTTACCAAGATTCGAATGGCGATGGAACGCCTTGTGGCGCTGGTGATTTAGGTGTTGATGAAGATTATTCCGAACAATGGATTACCGATTTGGTGAATCGTAGAGAAATATATTTGATACCAATGCTCAATGTAGATGGAAATATCTACGATAGAGAAGAATACTGTCCATCCCCTGCTTGGGAATCATGTCCTTCTGGTGGCTGGAGAAAGAATCTACGCGATAATACTGTTACTGGTATAACTCCAATCCCTGACCTTGATGAAGAAGTCGATCCAAGTTGCGATGGAGTAGACCTAAATCGTAATTATCAGTTTGAATGGGGCGCTCCTTTGGGCGCAACAGGTCCGCTATTCCCTGGTATGTGTTATTCAGATTCAGGGGCTAACAACGATGTCTACAATGGGCCAGTTGACACAGTTGACCAAGATGGCGATTTCAAATTGAATGAGGACCATGTTGATGGAAAGGATGACGATGGTGATGGCCTAACCGATGAGGATTGGTTGGGTGGAAACTCTGAACCAGAAACAAAGTTCATTCAAGATTTAACAGAAATGAACGATGACGATGAAGACTTTTCATCCGAGTTCAAGGCAACATTGACCTTCCACTCCTTTTCTGAATTGGTACTATATCCATGGGGTCATTGTACTAATTGTGAATCACCTGACCATGAGCAATTGATTTACCATGGTGATCAAATGGCTGAAATGACTCAGTACACAAATATGCAATCTTCTGACTTGTATCCGACATCTGGAGATTTCTGCGATTGGCATTATGGAGTCCATGGCTCTTATTGTTACACTATGGAAATCGGAACAGCATTCCACCAGCATGAAGACGATATTGACCACATTGCTGTACGTAACCTCGGAGTTGCATTCTATATGACTGAGGTTGCAGATAACCCAAGAGAACGCGCTGACCTAGCAATGTCTGATGTTACAAACCAATCATTACAAACTCCTGACGAGGTAAATATTCCTGATGAAGGAGATATTCCAATCGATATGTGTATTGACAAGAATTTCCCATATTCTCTAGATGTTTCGGATTCACATGTGATGTGGAGAACAGTAAAGCCAAGTCGTATGCAGAGTGATTACGGGCCACGTGAATGGTCTACTACAATGTGGAAGAATACAGTATTCGAGGTTGTTGATAGCGAGAATTGTGTTATTGGTGAATCAAAGAATGGTACAATTCTAAGAGCATCATTGGATATTTCAGAAACTACTACAGGAGAGTTACATTACAAAGTAATGTTAGGAACACTTTCTGGTGGAGATTTATACGAATATCCAACACAAGGTTCGTATTATACTCTTGACCTCTCGTACCGAGAGGCATATGGAAGTGTATTGGGCTCCCTATTCTTGTTTGCTATTGTCGCTGGTTTTGTCTGGGGAGGATTAGCAGTATGTCTTCGTATGATGCTCACCGATGATGAAGAATTTATTGAGTTGGCCGATGCAGTTCTTGAAGAAGAAATGAAAACGGAGGACTAACCATGTCCGAGGAAGGCGGTTCAGACCAATTCAGTGGCCGTATGGGTCTAATTTTCGCTAGTATCGGTGCTGCAATAGGTACTGGTAATATCTGGAGATTTCCGCGAATGGTCGGAGCGAATGGTGGAGGAACATTCCTAATCCCTTGGCTATTCTTTTTGTTCGCTTGGTCAATACCATTGGTAATTGCAGAATATGCAATGGGTAAGCGTAGCCGTACTGGAACCATTGGAACTTTCAGAATATTTGCAGGTAATAAATTTGCATGGATGGGTCTGTGGACTGCATGGATTTCAACTGCGATTGGTTTCTATTATGCTGTTGTTTCGGGCTGGACAATCAAATATTTCCAACTTGGAATCACCGGCGCTCTCAATGGAGAAGGTGTTGATACAACAGAAGTCTGGAACGCCTTTTTACAATCACCAGGGCAAGTTATATTTTTCCAATTCTTAGTTATTGTATTGACATTAGCAGCAATTCTCAAAGGTGCTAAAGCGATTGAAAAAGTCAATATCTATCTAATGGTCTCCTTGTTTGCATTATTATTCCTAACGTTATTCCTTTCACTTTGGATGGATCTATCTGATGGTAGCCTTGACGGTGCTCTGTTCATGTTTACAGTTGATTTTGAAATGCTGAAGGAACCCGAAGTTTGGATTAATGGCTTATCCCAATCAGCATGGTCTTG
>DUCL01000176.1 GCA_012959845.1 Candidatus Poseidoniales archaeon | reverse complement strand
AGAACGCCATTCCAGGCAGTTGGTGCAACGAATATTTCAACGTGGCCACATGCAGCAGCCTCGAGCAACCTTCCTTCATCGGTATTGGTATCAAATAATGCACGTACTAAATTAGCCGCTTTGAATTCAAATCCCTTCGGTCTCCACTCCATCATCAGTCTCACACCTTGAATGGAGCCAGATTCAATCGGTCAGCCAATTGCTCAACAGGGACATCAGCAATATCCTTCATACGTTGGCGCAAGGTATCAATTTCACCTTGCATTTTTGCAATCTTGTGAGCACGAACCATGTCATTTAGTAGATCATTTACACTTCTATGCCCACTACTCGTACGCATTGTGTTAAGTTGTCTTCTTACTTCATAACTTACGCTAATCGATGTCATTCCTTCTGCAGTCATATTTCATCCCTGTTCCGCTGTGCGTTCTATAGCATACTTAAGCCACGCGAAGCAAGTTTAGCAATAATTAGCAATTTTGTGACCTTTTGATTTAGGCGGAGGCGTTGATTATTGACGATTTTGTCTATCTAACAACAGTCTTGGAACTTCATTTACTCCAAACTCTCTTCTCATCTCCAAAGTCCTTTGATGGAACTCCTTTGCCAAAGTCCAGTATTCTAATGAACCTGCTCCTGAACCTGAATTGGTGGGCTTATTGAGAACTACAGTAGGCGCGCCACTCCAGGGTGCTTCAGCAACCTTGACCAATCTTCTTACAGTGGTATTGAATAATTTATTAGGCATCTTGCTATTGACTTGGTCACAAACATGGCGGCTTAATTTAGAGCGTGAATCAACCATGGTCATTACCACGCCAAAAATCTTCAATTGGCGATTGATTCTTCTTTGAATCATCTTGATTGAATTCATCAGCATACTAAATCCTTCAAGTGCATAGTATTCTGCTTGAACTGGAACCATTACCCAGTTAGCAGCACACATTGCATTAATCGAAAGCAATCCCAAACTAGGTGGTGTGTCGATGATAATATAATCAAAATTGTCAACGATTGGAAGTAATGCCTCCCTAAGTCGGGTTTCTCTTCCAATCTTGTGACTCAATTCTATTTCAGCACCAGATAAATGGATGTCGCTTGGCAATAACCAAAGGTTTCCAGATGAAATATTCCCAGGTGCTTTCTTACCACCATTGCGCAAACTCCAAGCAGATTTCATCGCTTCGGTTAATTTTGTAGGAGAGATTAGGTATTCATCCATTAGAGGTAGTTCATCACCCAAATCATTACTCAATAAATCATATGTGGTTTTTTTAACTGATTTTTTCTCAACACCAAATGATGTTGCACAATTGCCCTGAGGGTCCAAATCAATCAGTAGAACCTTTGCAGGTGGTAGTCCCATTTTCCTATTGCCTTTTGCAAGGGATGCAGCCAAATTGACAGCGGTGGTGGTTTTTGCACAACCACCCTTTTGATTTGCTACTGCTACAACCATTTTGTACGGATTCATGTAATCACCCCTTACGACGATGTTGATGAGAGGACTCCTCCTCTTTCAATGCAAGCCTCAGGATTAGTATAATCAAGCCGATTGAATAACGGGCACTGGAACTTCGGATAGAATCTTTCTGACAATGTGCATGCCGGTGATTCCACGTATCTTTGCTTCAGGCTTCATGTTAATTCTGTGGCTAATAATCTGTAATGCGATCCCTTTGATATCATCTGGAATAACATAGTTGCGTCCAGCGATTGCTGCTGCTGCACGACCAGACTTGAATAATGCCTGTGAAGCACGAGGTGATGCACCATTTGTTACTCGGTGGTCTTCACGGGTTCTTTGAACAACTTCGACGATATAAGATAGAATTGCTGGGTCGACATGAACAGTTTCCAATGCTTTCTGCATTGCAACAACCTTCTTTGGAGAAGTAATTTGTTCAACATCGTGTCCATCCTTGCCGCGCATTTTTCTGCGAGCCAAAATTGCCTTTTCTTCAGCACGGTCTGGATATCCCATGCTCATCTTCATCAAGAAACGGTCCATTTGTGCTTCAGGAAGCGGGTATGTTCCCTCTTGTTCGATTGGATTTTGAGTTGCGATAACAACGAATGGTGCAGGTAACTTGTGAGTAATACCCTCAATTGTAACTTGCTTTTCTTCCATCGCTTCAAGCAGAGCAGCTTGAGTCTTTGGTGGTGCTCTGTTAATCTCATCAGCCAGTAATATATTGGTGAAAAGAGGTCCAGCACGTAATTTGAAATCTCCAGATTTTTGGTCATACATGTATGTACCCATAATATCGGAAGGCAATAAATCCGGAGTGAATTGAACACGCTTGAATTTACATCCAAGTGCTTGAGCAAAAGTGTTAGCAAGGAGTGTCTTTGCCAAACCAGGGAAATCCTCCAGTAGCATGTTTCCATTACTGAGAATACCTACAGTAACTCTTCGCAAATTTTCATTCTTTCCAATGATTACTTTACTAACTTCATTCATCAAACTGTTTGAAATGGCTGCTACTGTTGCAATCAAGTCTTGTGCTTGACCTGCTGGTGCTACTGCCGGTGCGGTTTGAAATCCTGCTTCCATCATAAATTACCCCCTAAGGACATATTGCGT
>DUCL01000175.1 GCA_012959845.1 Candidatus Poseidoniales archaeon | reverse complement strand
CTGATTTGGCCTGGCATGGTGAGGATTTAGATGTCACAGTCTTATTTTTCCAACCACTTTTTGAAAAAATGTCACAATCGGTAACAGTGGGATTATGTGGCCAAGGTGCTGATGAACTTCACGCAGGATACCCCCGATATAGAGATCTCAATCATCATTCAAGTGTCATCCAATCACGTTTGGATTTGATGAGTCATCCATCAAAAGCAATTATTGAAAATGGTCAATTACCTATCGGGGATTATTATTATTGTAATGACCATTCTGCAACAGCCCACACATCTTCATTAGATGATTTCCTGCAATTCGAGTTGGATGGTGGACAGTTGAGTAATTTTCAATTACGATTAGTCGATAGACATTCTATGGCACATTCACTTGAGGTAAGAGTTCCATTCCTCGGTAAATCGCACCGTCAAGCATCACACAAATTGCCTATGCATTGGCGTCTTCCGCCTTCGATGGAAGAGAAAGTAGCACTGCGCCGTGCTGCTGATTTAACCAAATTGCCAGCAGAAATTGTACGACGACCAAAACTACCAGCGGGAACAGCAACTTCGCCCACATTATTACAGAATATGTTATCTCAAATGGATGGCAGGGCACAGCAAATCATGAGTAAATACCCGCTTCTCAGTGGCGCTTTCAAAGACCAACCCGATTTAGCAATTGGTTTGGGTTTATTTGAAGCAATGCATATTCTTGATGGTGGTAGAAATAAGCGTTCAGGAACTGCAATTGATTTGTTGGACGAGGTGATATAATGAATTATGTACATGATTATTCGAATGTCCTTGAAGAAAAGAGGGAAGAAATTACTGCGTGGATGGCGCTGAAGCGAAGTCAAATTCCTATTCCGATATATGGTAGTGTAGATGTTAGAGATGCAGGCTGGAAAGTCGCTGTCGTCGACGCAAATCACTTCCCCGCCGGTTTTAACAACATTTCCAAAGAGGATGAGCCCCACCTTGCAGGTCTTCTCAAGAATCACATTAGAAGACTTGATGCCGAATGTCAATGGGTTCACTTGTATCCTGAATCACATACAAGAAACGCAGGATATGTTGAAAATGTTGCAACGATTCAGCGCTTACTAATTCATTCAGGTTTTAGATGCACAATTGGTTCTCCCGACCTATCCAGTCACGGTTCACTTGCGGGGATCTCAGGCCCAGTGCAACTCTCGAATGTTGAACTACAAACCATAGATGGAAAAGAGGAGTTAATTGTTGAAGGTGAAATACCTTGCTTGATATTGCTCAATAATGATTTGACTGAGGGGATAGTTCCTGGGTTGTCATCTCACAAGGTTAGTCCACCTCCAAGCATGGGATGGCATCGTCGTAGGAAATCACAACATTATTTGTGTTTGCAAAAATATGTAGATGAAATGGCAGAATTATTGGAAATTGATTCTTGGCATTTGATGGCAAGATGGTTTGTTTCTGAAGATAAATGCCTTGACCAGCAGGCTTGCAGAATTAAATTGGCAAAAGAAGTCGATGAGTTCATTTCAGAAATCAAAGAAAAATATGAATCACTTGGAATTGATAGAGAGCCGGTTGTATTTGTTAAAAATGATAGAGGCACATATGGTCTTGGGATAATGGCTGTAAAGGAAGGCAAAGAATTACTTGAACTTTCCAATCGAAAGATGAAGAAACTAATGTATTCAAAGGGCGGTGCCGATGTTGAAAATTTCTTAATTCAAGAAGGGGTTCCAACTCTTCTAGCAGAGGAAGGTGGCGGACCTGTTGAACCAGTAGTCTATTTGGTCGATGGAGAAGCAGCATCGTGGTTCTATAGAATAAATAGCAAGAAGGGTGATATGGATAATTTGAATTCACCGAGTGCGCAATTTCATGATTATTCAGAAGTAGGTCACCTCTATGGTCAACACGCAAGAGGATGGCATGCATTGGTGGCGGAATTATCAATGTTAGCAATGGGTTTAGAAGCACTAAATTATGGTGAAGATTAATTTGCAGAATTTGCTTCTAATTCTAATAGCCACTTTTTTGTCTCATCGCCGCCATAGCCGCTATAGTTGCCAAGTTTACCATTTGTTTGGATTACTCGGTGACATGGCACTAGTATTGTGATTGGATTTGCAGCCATTGCACTGCCAACGGCTCTGCTGGCATTCTTACTTCCTGCTAGTCCTGCCAATTGCTGATAAGTAATTGTCGTGCCTGGTGCTGTTTTTACTAATTCATTCCACACATTCTTTTGGAATTCTGTTGCATCATCAAATGACAAGTCAGGGATTTGCGGTAATGTTTTCATATTCCACAAAGCCTCAAACCATTTACTGGTATCATTAAGATGAATATTTTCCATTTGGCTTGGTTTGGCCTGTAGTTTGCATATTATTGTTAGTTTTGCAGAATATTCAGGACTTATCCATTGTACACTAGCAACTCCTTCATTTTTTACAATCACCTCAATATCATGAAGCGGTGAATGAAAAATGGCTCTATGCATTGAATCATCACACAACAGTGTTGCGTATAATTTGTTGGTAGTCAATGCTGATGCAATTTTATTCAGTCTTGCAGTTCTTGATCTTCATCGACATCATTTGCATCGTCACCCATTCCAACGATTTCGTA
>DUCL01000174.1:2010-2629 GCA_012959845.1 Candidatus Poseidoniales archaeon | reverse complement strand
GAGGTCGATGCTTTAGCGTGGCTAACACAACTTCGCTCTTTGATGGATGATGACCCTACTCAGATTGTGACAATTCTACTTGAGAATTATGTTCCTCCCAGCCATTTAGAAATTCTGTTCAATGACACTGGATTGCTTGAAAAGGCATATGTTCACCAAATATCTGAACCTTGGCCCACTCTTGGAGAAATGGTGCTTTCAAACAAGACCTTGGTAATCTTCTGGGATGATGGCGAAGAGATGGAATACCCATGGTTGCACCATGCGTGGACTCATAGTTGGGATACTCCATATGGTGAGAGTAACGAGGACGAGATGTCATGTGACGTTGGCAGAGGGGACAGTAATCAACCTGTATGGCACTTGAATAACTGGTTATCCAATACGCTAGGGTTATCAGATCCACAACGCTCAGAAGAAGTCAATGACTATGACAAGTTGCTACAGAGAACTATTGATTGCTGGCAGGAAGTAGGAAACAGGCCAACTTTTGTTGCTGTAGACTGGTGGGGCGATGGCGATGTGGTAGGAGTGGTCGGTGCCATCAATCAGATGGAGAATTGGAACTCAACCTCATCTTCATGAAGCGGCATAAGATGTTCAAGCGCAGGATTATCTA
>DUCL01000174.1:0-1985 GCA_012959845.1 Candidatus Poseidoniales archaeon | reverse complement strand
CGCTACCCTTGTATATTATCTTCAAATACCCTCGGGTTGACTGGTTTCTATGGCACAGCAACGCGTGGTGGTCTTAACCGGTGCAGGAATCTCTGCTGAATCTGGCTTACGTACCTTTCGAGATGGTGATGGTTTGTGGGAAGAACATCGTATCGAAGACGTGGCCACACCTCAAGCATGGATAGCCGACCCCGTCCTTGTTTGGCGGTTTTATCAGGCCAGACGCCGTCAATTGCTTGAAGTTAAGCCGAACGCTGCGCACCAAGCGCTTGCAACCTTTGCAACCAAGACGGATCACTTCACGCTCATTACGCAAAATGTCGATGACCTTCATGAACGAGCGGGCAATGAAAGCACCATCCATATGCATGGGCGTCTCAAAACACTTCGTTGTGAGCAAAGCGGACGCAGTGAGGTAAGGATGGAGGAGGCTGATTTTTGTGATGAATTCCTTTACTGTCAATGCTGTGCAGTCCCGCAACGCCTGCGCCACGATATCGTTTGGTTCGGAGAAATGCCGATGCAGATGGAAGCAATTCACTCGGCAGTTGAAAAATCCGACCTGTTCATCGTGGTTGGCAGTTCTGGGCATGTCTATCCGGCTGCAGGGCTGGTCAACGTCGCGAATGCAGCGGGTGCGACCACCATTTTGGTGAATCTCGAGGCGCCCATGAACGCCGAGAACTTTGATGAGGTCCACCTCGGTAAAGCGGGCGAACTTCTGCCAAACATTCTTGAAGCCTTGAGCTGAACAAGAAGTTGCTGCAAGCCCATTCAATGGGCACCCTATGCACCAGAATAGTTGTTATGAGAAGCAATCTCGGAAGTGAGATACTCAACGAATTCATACTCATTTCCCTCATTATCAAAGAAGTAAATACGCCTTCTATGGGGATTATCAGGAGAACTTATTCCTTTACTATATCCAGCATCGGTCAATCTTTTTGAGACCGCATCAACATCTTTGACCACGAATCCTAGATGGTTAACGCCTGGGTTGACATAAGGCTCGTGTGGCCCTTTTTGTGTAGCGCCTCTGTCTTCTATGGCCAAATATGTGGTATCTGTGCCGAGATGGACCCATCTGCGGCAATCACTCTCCTCGCTACTAACATCTGCTCGTACCTTCCAATCCGGCATAGCCGTTTGCAGAAAGCGAATCGCTTCATCGACATCGATTACGGTTATGTTGGCGTGCTCAAGATACGATTCCATGGTTTGTTGATTTCATACTCAGTAATAACATTCGCCCTTAATACCGGAAAACTCAAACCTTCCTTACGGACAATTTTAATTGCTTCCGTAGCCTCGTAAAGCACCTACTAAACGCCCTTGGAAACATCCAGTATTTTTACAGGGGTGTCTTGATAAACCGCGAATACAGATGTAATACACTTATTTGGTGCATGGAATAATTACATAGTGATGAATATATGTTAATCTATGATTAGAATTAATCAAGTTCAAGACCACTCATTCCAATTACTAGTTGAAGGATCTTTCCACCACCAAGACCCACTTCCTTCAGGATATTCAATAACCTCATACTCACCTCTCATAACCCCTTGACGGCCGTGTGGTGGAGTTCGTGGAGTTCCACTTTGCAATGGTGCTGCAGCCATTAGCGGCTGAGGTCTAATCTGTTGAGTATGAGAAATTAGTACCGGTGTGCCGTATTGCTTAGAATCAGTTACAGTTTCACCGACACCTTTTCTCTTTTTGAGAGCCACTACCATAGCCAGTGTTAGAATAATGACAACCACTGCAATTCCAATCAGCATATACAATTCACTTTGTTCTGCAGCAAGTTTAGCAGCCTTTGCTTCGGCGATTGCTTGAGCATTATCACCAACTCCATCGCCATCAGTATCCACTGTTTCGTTTGCATTAAATGGGAATGCATCGGTATTATCTCCAATCCCATCTAGGTCCGAATCTATTGTTTCAGTGAAGTCGAATGGGAATATATCGGCATTATCTCCGAC